>JBBDQU010000026.1 GCA_040905865.1 Alphaproteobacteria bacterium | reverse complement strand
TTGAGGTCGCTGTGGGAGAAATCCCGTGGAAGTTCGAGTCTTCTCGACCGCACCACAGTTCAAAGGGTTCGCCGGAAACGGCGGGCCCTTTTGCATTTTCGGGCCGCGCGCCGCATTTTTTCGGCGGTTCCGGCGGTCATTTTCCCGTCATTGCAACCGGATTTGTGGTATCTGCTTAACAGCGGGTCATACTTCTTTAATGACCGCTGGCTAAACAGCATACGATAACGAAAAGCCGTCGCTCCGGGCGGCGCCAGAGGGGGATTTCAGGCTATGAGCAATGAGCTGGACAAGGCGGCAATCGTCTATCATCAGATGGATCCGCCGGGCAAGCTGGAGATCGTGGCGACGAAGCCGATGGCGAATCAGCGTGACCTGGCGCTCGCCTATTCTCCCGGGGTCGCTGCTGCCTGCATGCTGATCGCCGAAGATCCGAGCGAGGCAGCCAGCGTCACTGTGCGCGGCAACCTGGTCGGCGTCATCACCAACGGCACCGCCGTGCTCGGCCTCGGCAATATCGGCGCGCTGGCCTCCAAGCCCGTCATGGAAGGCAAGGCCGTCCTGTTCAAGAAATTCGCCAATGTCGATGTCTTCGATATCGAAGTCGATGAAACCGATGTGGAAAAATTCGTCGAATGCGTCGCCCGGCTGGAGCCGACTTTCGGCGGCATCAACCTGGAGGATATAGGCGCGCCGGCCTGCTTCGAAATCGAGCGGCTGTTGCGCGCGCGGATGAACATTCCGGTATTCCATGACGACCAGCACGGCACCGCCATCGTCGTCGCCGCCGCGATCTACAATGCGTTGCGGGTCGTCGAAAAGGATATCAGGAAGGTTCGCCTCGTCACCTCCGGCGCCGGCGCCGCCGCGCAGGCCTGCGTGCATCAGCTCATCGCTCTCGGCCTGCCGCTGGAAAACATCATCGTCACCGACCGGACCGGCACGATCTACAAGGGCCGTACCGAGCGGATGGACAAGTACAAGGAATATTTCGCCAACGACACCAAACACCGGACGCTGACCGAAGCGCTGGTCGGCGCCGATATCTTCCTCGGCCTGTCCGCGCCGGGCACGCTCACCGGCGAGATGGTCAAGACCATGGCCGACAAGCCGATCATCATGGCGCTGGCCAATCCGAACCCGGAAATCACCCCGGAGGAGGCCCACAAGGCGCGGCCGGACGTGATCATCGGCACCGGCCGGTCGGACTATCCCAACCAGGTCAACAATGTGCTGTGCTTTCCGTTCATCTTCCGCGGCGCGCTGGATGTCGGCGCGACGGTGATCAACGAGGAAATGAAGGTCGCCTGCGTCAAGGCGATTGCCGATCTGGCGATGGCGGAAAGCTCCGATATCGTGCAGGCGGCGTTCGGTGGGCAGAATGTCGCTTTCGGTCCGGAAAAGCTGATCCCGAAACCTTTCGACCCGCGACTGATCACCGAAATTGCGCCAGCCGTCGCCAGGGCGGCGATGGACAGCGGGGTGGCGACCCGGCCGATAACCGATTTCGCCGAATACCGGCGCAAACTGGCCTCTTTCGTATTCCGTTCGGGTCAGGTCATGCGCCCGATATTCGAAAAGGCGCGGCTCGATCCCAAACGGGTCGTCTATGCCGAAGGCGAGGATCCCCGGATCCTTCGCGCGGTACAGATCGCGGTCGATGACGTGCTGGCCTTGCCGATCCTGATCGGCCGGACGGCGGTCATCGAGGAACGGGTCAAGGAACTCGGCCTGCGCGTGAAGATCGGCAGCGATGTCCAGATCGTCGATCCGCAGGATGAGGCGAACACCGACGCACTGGCCAGGATCTACCACGAAATGAACGTGCGCAGCGGCGTAACGCCGACCCATGCGCAGGAAGTCGTCCGCAACAATCCGACCGTCCTGGGTGCCATGATGGTGAAACAGGGCATGGCGGATGCGCTGATCTGCGGTACCCATGGCCAGTACGAAAAGGACCTGAACGACCTGGCGCAGATCGTCGGCAAAGCCGAGGGCGTTACGGATGTCTCCGCGCTCAGCCTTGTCGTCGTGCCCAGCGGATCCTATTTCCTCTGCGATACCCATGTGTCGCCGGACCCGTCGGCGGAAGAAATCGCCGGGATGGTGCGCCTGGCGGCGGAAGAAGTGAAGCGGTTCGGTCTTGTACCCAAGGTGGCGCTGCTGTCGCATTCCAATTTCGGCACGCGCAACAGCCCGTCGGCGGTCAAGATGCGCGAAGCGGTGGCCCTGCTGCACGCCAGCGATCCGGACCTGGAGGTTGAAGGCGAAATGCATGCGGACGCGGCGATCAACGAAAGCATCCGCGCCCGCGTGTTCCCGAATTCGAAGCTCAGGGGCAGCGCCAACCTGCTGGTTGCGCCGTCGCTGGATGCGGCGAATATCGCCTTCAACCTGCTGAAGACCATCGGCGACGGGCTGTCGGTCGGACCGATGCTGATGGGCATGGCAAAACCGGTGCATATCGTGACCCAGTCGGTCACGACCCGCGGCGTCGTCAACATGACGGCTTACGCGGTGGTGGACGCGCAGGACCACTGATAACGGGGCGCTCGGGGTCGGCCGCCTCAAAGGAAGGGATTTTATAGATGGCCGATCCAGGCGCTGCGGATGTGGAAGAGCGGGAAGAGGACGACCTGGACGGCCTTTACGGCCTGACAGACGAACTCGTACGGTCGGTCCATGAGGCGATTGCCGAGGACGACCGGGAAACCCTGAAGGAACTGGTCGAGCCGCTGCACGCGGCCGACCAGGCCGACCTTGTCCAGGCGCTGTCGACATCCGATCGCGACCTGATCGAAAATTACCTCGGGCGGGAATTCGACCCCGAGCTGTTTTCCTATCTTGACGAATCGGTCCGCGAGGACCTGCTGGAGGATCTGGAACCTGAAGCGCTGGCCCGGGTCGTCAACGAACTCGATACCGACGACGCGCTCGACATCATTGAAGATCTCGATGAAGAAGAGCAGGCTGCGCTGCTGCAGCAGCTTTCGGTCGTTGACCGGGCGCTCTACGAGGAGGCCCTCAGCTTTCCCGAGGAAAGCGCCGGACGGCTGATGCGCCGGGAATTCGCCGCCATTTCGCTGGAATGGAATGTGGGGCAGGCGATCGACTACATGCGCTCCGGCGTCGAACTGCCCGATGCGTTCTACGGGCTGTTCGTGGTCGGGCCCGACCGCAAGCCGAGCGGCATGGTCATGACCAGCCGGCTGCTGCGCCGCCGACGTTATGTGCCGGTCAGGAATATCATGGAGACCGATATCAAGATGATCCCGGCAACGATGGATCAGGAGGATGTCGCCTTCCTGTTCCGCCAGTACGGGCTTGTCGAGGCGCCGGTGATCGACGATGCGGGACGGATCGTTGGAGTTATCACCGTAGACGACGTGGTCGACGTCATCCATGAGGAGCACGAAGAAGACCTGCTGAAGCTGGGCGGCGTGCAGTCCGACGATCTGTATGCGGCGGTCGTCGAGACCACGCGGCTGCGCGGTTCCTGGCTGTTCGTCAACCTGGTGACGGCAATCCTTGCATCGCTGGTGATCGGAATGTTCGAGGCGCAGATCGAAAAAATCGTGGCGCTTGCGGTGCTGATGCCCATCGTCGCCTCGATGGGCGGCAATGCCGGGACGCAGACACTGACGGTGGCGGTGCGCGCGCTGGCCGTGCGCGAACTGACCGCCGCCAACGCCATGCGCGTCCTCGGCAAGGAGATGCTGGTCGGGTTGATCAATGGTATCGCCTTCGCTGTCCTGATGGGCAGCATCGCCTGGTTCTGGTTCTCCGACCTGACGCTGGGCCTGGTGATCGGCGCCGCTATGGTCATCAACCTGATCGTCGCCAGCCTGGCCGGGCTGCTGATCCCGCTGGGACTGGACCGCGCCGGCATCGACCCCGCCGTCGGGTCCACCGTCATCCTGACGACGGTGACCGATGTCATCGGATTCCTCTGCTTCCTGGGGCTGGCCGGGCTGGTGCTTTTCTAGTCAGCGCCGCGAAATCGGCCCATAATTGCCGCGCCTGACCTGAGGGAGCGACGATGATTGCCAATCAACTGCCGGGGCTGAATTTTCATCTGGGCGAAAGCGCCGACATGCTGCGCGACATGGTGCGCAGCTTTGCCGCCGATCATATCGCGCCGCGCGCGGCCGAAATCGACCGGAACAACGAATTTCCCATCGACCTGTGGCCGCAGATGGGCGCGCTGGGCCTGCACGGGATCACGATCGCGGAGGAATATGGCGGCGCGGGCATGGGCTATACCGAACATGTCGTCGCAATGGAGGAACTCAGCCGCGCCTCCGCCGCCGTCGCCCTGTCCTATGGCGCGCATTCGAACCTCTGCATCAACCAGATCCACCGCAACGGGACCGAGGCGCAGAAGCGCCGCTACCTGCCGAAGCTGATTTCCGGCGAGCATGTCGGCGCGCTGGCGATGAGCGAAAGCGGCGCCGGCTCCGATGTGGTTTCCATGCGGCTTCGGGCCGACCGCAAGGGCGACCGCTTCATCCTGAACGGCACCAAGATGTGGATCACCAACGGTCCGGTTGCCGATACGCTGGTGGTTTATGCGAAGACCGACCCGGAAGCGGACAAGCGCGGTATTTCCGCCTTCCTGATCGAGAAGGGATTCAGGGGCTTCTCGACGGCGCAGAAGCTGGACAAGCTGGGCATGCGCGGCTCGGATACCTGTGAGCTGATCTTCGAGGACTGCGAGGTCCCGGCAGAGAACATGCTTGGCGACGAAGGTCGTGGCGTCAATGTACTGATGAGCGGGCTGGACTATGAACGGCTGGTGCTGGCCGGCGGTCCGCTGGGCATCATGCAGGCCTGCATGGATGTGGTCGTGCCGTATATCCACGAACGCCGGCAGTTCGGCCAGGCGATCGGCGAGTTCCAGTTGATGCAGGGCAAGCTCGCGGATATGTACACCACGATGAATGCGACGCGGGCCTACGTCTACGCCGTGGCGCAGGCCTGCGACCGGGGCGACACGACACGCAAGGACGCGGCCGGGGCGATCCTCTATGCCGCGGAGAAGGCGACCTGGATGGCGCTTGAGGCGATCCAGTGCCTCGGCGGCGTCGGCTACATGAACGAGTTCCCCACGGGCCGCCTGCTGCGCGATGCGAAGCTGTATGAAATCGGCGCGGGCACCAGTGAAATTCGCCGCATGCTGATCGGCCGCGAATTGTTCGAGGAAACGAAGTGAGGCGCGCGCGATGCAGCGGCTCATAAACGCGACCGGCTATTCTCTCGCGGGGTTACGGGCGACATGGGCGAATGAGGCGGCATTTCGCCAGGAAGCCATGCTTGCCGCGATCATGATGCCGATAGGTCTCTGGTTGGGCGATACGGGGCTGGAGCGGGCGGTGCTGGTGGGGTCGCTGCTGCTGGTCCTGATCGTCGAATTGCTGAACAGCGCTATTGAAGCCGTGGTCGACCGGGTCGGCAGGGAAATCGTGCCGCTGTCCAAAATCGCCAAGGATGCGGGGTCGGCGGCAGTGCTGGTCAGCCTGCTCAACGTCGTTGTGGTGTGGACGCTTGTGCTGGTTTGAAGGCATGATGACATCTGCGGCGGCAAGCATGCGGGAGATAAACCATGAGCGGAAAACCGGAAAAACCGGCTCTTGACCCGGCGACCCTTGCCGTGCGCCACGGCGCCGGCTACCCGGGCGATCTCAATGCGGTATGCGCGGGGCGGGAAAAGCGCGCGCTGGGCGATGCGGCCGGGTTGACCAATTTCGGCGTCAATCACGTCATCCTGCCGCCGGGCGTCGCCTCGGCGCACCGGCACTGGCACGCAAAGCAGGATGAACTGATTTATGTGCTGGAAGGCGAGATCGTGCTGGTTAGCAATGCGGGCGAACAGGTGCTGACGCCCGGCATGGCGGCAGGGTTCCCGGCGGGCGTGGCCGACGGACACCAGCTTGTGAACCGCACGGACCGGCGGGCCGTGTATCTGGAAGTCGGCGACCGTACGGCGGGCGACACGGTGGATTACCCCGATATCGACCTGACGCTGACAAACGGGCCGGAGGGGCGCGTTTTCAGGCACAAGGACGGCAGGCCCTATTGACCTGCCCTGAACCGGGAGGTGTGTGTCATGATGAATGAAGCGATGTTGTCAACGGACCTGATGATGCTGACCTGGAGCGCCGCGCTCTGCGCCGTGATCTGGGTGCCGTATATCCTGGCGCGACTCGCCGCTTGGGGCGTGCTCGACGCCGTCGGCTACCCGGAATCGCCGCCGCAGGTGCCGGCCTGGTCGGCGCGGATGCACAAGGCGCATCTCAACCTGGTGGAAAATCTCGTGCCGTTTGCGGCGCTGGTGCTGGTGGCGCATGTCGCCGGCGTTGCGAACGAGACGACGGCGCTGGGCGCGCAGATTTTCTTCGGGGCCCGGGTCGTGCATGCTGTCGCCTATATCTTCGCGGTTCCGTTTGTGCGGACAGTGGCATTCGCCGCTGGCATCGTCGGCATGGCGATGATCTTCATGGTCATCGTCGGATTGATATAGCAGGGAGACATTCATGCCTACCGTATTGATCACCGGGGCGGGCCGGGGGATCGGCAAGGGGTTTGCAGGGCATTATGCTGCGGAAGGCTGGCGCGTGATCGCCACTGCCCGCAATCCCGAGGGGCTGCCGGAGGAGGCGATGCCGCTCGATGTCACCAGCGACGGTTCCGTGCAGGCGCTGGTGGACAGCCTGACGGGCGAACCCATCGACCTGCTGATCAACAATGCGGGTATCACCGGGCCACGCGGTTCCGGCGTGAGCAATCTCGATTACGAGGCCTGGGCGGAAGTTCTCGAAGTCGATGCAATCGCCCCGATCCGGGTCGCTGCTGCGCTGGCGGATAATGTCGCGAAATCCGACCGCAAGCTGATGGTCTTCATCTCGTCCAGGATGGGCAGTATCGGCCAGACCCATTCCAGCGATTCGATCTTCTATCGTTCAGCCAAGGCATGCCTGAACCAGGCGGTGAATGTGATGTCGCATGACCTGAAATCGCGCGGCATTGCCTGCGTGCTGTTCCATCCCGGATGGGTGCGCACCGATATGGGCGGGGCTGGCGCCGCCATCGACGTGAAAACCAGTATTCGCGGTATGACCAGTGTCATCGCCCGGCTTGGCGCCAGGGATAACGGCCGGTTCATAAATTATGACGGGTTCGATATTCCCTGGTAGGACCGGTTAGCGTAAACACATCATCCCGATCCACGAGGAGCCGATCCTGATATGAGTGTTCTGCAATCCGCCATCAAACCGCGCGCGGCGGAATTCAAGGCGAATGCCGAGGCAATGGCGGCATTGGTCGACGACCTGAACGAAAAGCATGAAACCGTCGCACGCGGCGGCAGTGAGGCGGCGATGGAACGCCATGTTGCGCGGGGCAAGATGCCGGTGCGCGAACGCATCCGCGTGTTGTGCGATCCGGGTGCGCCGTTTCTGGAATTCTCGGCGCTCGCCGCCCACGGCATGTATGACGACAATATCGCCGCCGCCG
The DNA here is from genome assembly GCA_040905865.1 of Alphaproteobacteria bacterium. Taxonomy (NCBI): domain Bacteria; kingdom Pseudomonadati; phylum Pseudomonadota; class Alphaproteobacteria; species Alphaproteobacteria bacterium. Next base: position 38,037 of record JBBDQU010000026.1, on the reverse strand, counting down.
GAATCGTTACCGGCATCGGCGTGGTGTCCGGCATCGAATGCGTCATCGTCGCCAATGACGCGACGGTGAAGGGCGGGTCGTATTATCCGATCACGGTGAAGAAGCATTTGCGCGCGCAGGACATCGCGCGCGAAAACAACCTGCCCTGCATCTACCTGGTCGATTCCGGTGGCGCCAACCTGCCGAACCAGGAGGGGATATTCCCCGACCGCGACCATTTCGGGCGGATATTCTATAATCAGGCCACCATGTCCGGCCTGGGCATTCCGCAGATTGCCTCGGTCATGGGGTCCTGCACGGCGGGCGGCGCCTATGTGCCGGCGATGTCGGACGAGGCCGTGATCGTACGCGGGCAGGGTACAATCTTCCTTGGCGGCCCGCCGCTGGTGAAGGCGGCAACTGGCGAAATCGTCACGGCGGAGGATCTCGGCGGAGCCGACCTGCATTCCCGGACCTCCGGCGTGACTGATCACTTCGCAAACGACGACGCGCACGCGCTGTCGATCTGCCGCCGTATCGTCGCCAACCTGAACCGGACAAAGCGGGTGGATTTGGCGCTGCGCGAACCGCGCGATCCGGTCTACCCGGCGGAGGAACTCTACGGCATCGTCAATGCTGACCCGCGAAAGCCCTATGACGTCCGGGAAATCATCGCCCGCGTCGTCGACGGCAGCGAGTTCGACGAGTTCAAGCAGTTGTACGGCCCCACGCTGGTTTGCGGCTTCGCCCATCTGCACGGCTATCCGGTCGGGATCGTCGCCAATAACGGCATCCTGTTTTCCGAATCGGCGCTGAAGGGCGCGCACTTTATCGAACTCTGCTGCCAGCGCGGCATCCCGCTGATCTTTCTGCAGAACATTTCCGGCTTCATGGTCGGACGGAAATACGAAGCCGGCGGTATCGCCAAGGACGGCGCGAAGCTTGTAACCGCTGTCGCCTGCGCCAATGTGCCGAAATTCACCATGATCATCGGCGGCTCGTTCGGCGCGGGGAATTACGGCATGTGCGGCCGCGCCTTCGGCCCGCGCATGCTGTGGATGTGGCCGAATGCGCGGATTTCCGTCATGGGCGGGATGCAGGCGGCCAGCGTGCTGGCGACCATCCGCCGCGATGCGATGGAAGCGAAGGGCGATGCGTGGAGCGCCGAGGAGGAGGACGCCTTCAAGGCGCCGATTCTCGACCAGTATGAACGCGAGGGGCATCCCTATTACGCCACCGCCCGGCTGTGGGATGACGGGGTAATCGACCCGGTCCGGACACGGCAGGTGCTGGCGCTGGGCATTTCCGCCGCACTGAACAAACCGATCGAACCGACCCGGTTCGGCGTGTTCCGGATGTAAGGGCCAGAAATTTATGAATGACGAAATCCTGTTGTGTGAAACGGACGGGCGCGGCGTCACCACGGTGACGCTGAACCGGCCGGATATCCACAATGCGCTGAATGCGGAACTGATCGCGGCGTTGACCGAAACCTTCGAGCGGCTGAACGCCGACGATGCGGTGCGCGCGGTGGTGCTGACCGGAAACGGCAAGAGCTTTTCCGCCGGCGCGGACCTCAACTACATGAAACAGGCGGCGGGCCAGAGCGAGGCGGAGAACCTTGCCGATGCCCGCCATATCGCGGCCATGTTCCACGCGCTGAATACAATGCGCCATCCGACCGTGGCGCGGGTCAACGGGGCGGCCTATGCGGGCGGCACCGGGCTGATCGCCTGTTGCGATATCGCGATCGGCGCCGACCATGCTCAATTCGCCGTGACGGAGGTGCGGATCGGTATCGCGCCCTCGACCATCAGCCCCTATCTGCTGGCGGTGATGGGCCCGCGCGCCGCGCGGCGCTACTGGCTGACGGCGGAGCGGTTCGGTGTGGAAGAGGCGATGCGCTACGGGTTACTGCACGACGCCGTACCGGCGGCGGAACTTGAGGTGAAGGTCGCGGCGGTAATCGACGACCTGCTGCTGGGCGGGCCCGGCGCCATTGCGGCGTGCAAGGCGCTGGCGCAGCAGTTGCACGGTCCGGTGACCGCTGAGATGCGGGAACGGACGGCGGCGGGCAACGCCCGGATCCGGGTCACGGATGAAGGCCGCGAGGGGCTCAACGCCTTCCTGGAGAAACGAAAGCCTTTCTGGCAGACGGGGGGCGCAAGATGAATGACGAACCGGTTGTCCTTTGCGATATCGACGCGCGCGGGGTCGCGACGGTCACGATCAACCGGCCCCGGGTCAACAACGCCTATAACGGCGAGGTCGTCGATGCGTTGCTCGACGGCGTGCTGGCGCTGGGCGCGAATCCCGATGTCCGCCTCGTGGTGATCCGCGGCAACGGCCGCCATTTCCAGGCCGGTGCGGACCTGAAATGGCTGAAGTCTGTCTCCGCCCTATCGGTCGAGGAAAATATCGAGGTATCGCGCCGCACGACGAACGCCATCCTTTATCTGGACGCCTGCCCGAAACCGACCCTGGCGCTGGTGCATGGCGGCTGTTTCGGCGGCGGCACCGGTATCGCGGCGGCCTGCGATATCGTCATCGCCTCGGAGGACGCGGTGTTTTCGATTGCCGAGGCCCGCTGGGGCGTCATGGCGGGGCCGATTTTCCCGCAGCTCAATGCGGCCATGGGCGCGCATAATGTCCGACGCTACGCGCAGACCTGCGAACGCTTCACGGCGGCGGAGGCGCGGGAGATGGGGTTCGTGCATGAAGTCTGCCCGACCGGCGGGCTGGACGCGGCGGCGGCGCCGGTGATCGCGGCGACCCTGTCGAACGGCCCCAATGCGGTGACGGCGACCAAGGCGCTGATCCGCGAGATGGCGAGGCTTGATGTCGACGAGGCAGCGGCAGAGTCGCTGGCGCGCGGCCACGCCACGAAGCGAATGTCCGCCGAAGCGGAGGAAGGCCTGACGAGTTTTGCCGAGAAACGCGAAGCCGCCTGGTATCCGGGAGCGGAATCATGAGCGGTCCTCTACTGGAAACGCGAGACAGGCGCGGGGTTGTTACACTGACAATCGACCGGCCGGTACGGCGCAATGCACTGGATATGGCGGTAATTGACGCCATGACGGAAGCCTTTGCGCGCGTCGAGGCGGACGTTTCGGTGCGGGCCGTGGTTATCGCCGGGACCGGGCTGGTCTTTTGCGCCGGCGTGGATTTCGATTGGCTGCGGCGCGCGCAGGGCCAGGACGAGGCCGCGAACCGGACCGATTCGGACAGGCTGGCGGCGATGTACCATGCCGTCGACGCCTGTACCCGGCCGGTCGTGGCGCGGGTGCAGGGCGGCGCCTGGGCCGGCGGATGCAGCCTGCTGGCGGCCTGCGACGTTGTGGTGGCGGGAGAGAGTGCGCGCTTTGCCATTACAGAGGCGCGGATCGGCCTGACGCCGTCTCTGATGCTGCCGTATATGATGGGCAGGGTCGGATTGCGGCAGGTCCGCCGATACTGCCTGACCGGCGAGGTCTTCGACGCGGCGACGGCGCGGCGGATCAACCTGGCCAGCAGTGTCGCGCCCGATGCGGAACTCGACTCCGCCGTGGCGGGGATTGTCGATGCGCTGCTGCACTGCGCGCCGGATTCGCTGGTCCAGACCAAGGCACTGGTCCGGGAATGGACCCGTCCGCCCGTGACCGTATCCGTCATCGCCCTCTCGGCCGGGGCCTTCACGCGGGGAAGGGGTGGCGACGAGGCGCGGGAGGGACTGGCCGCCCGCGCCGCTGGGCAGCCGCCGCAATGGGCTACCAGTGGCTGAACGCTACTACTTCGGGAAAATATCGTCGCCTGTGAGTTCGGTGAACTTGTACGCCATATTGAAGGGGAAGTGGGCGTTTCCGGTGTCCGGCGTGCTGCCCTGCGCAAAAGCCAGGGCGCCGGCCCGGTTCGCGCCCTGGGGCGGGATCGGCTGGAACCGCGTATTTCGCCGGGTCGTAATGCCGCGGATCCGGATATTGTCCAGCAGGTTGGCGACCTGGGCCTCGGAATAGGCCGGCCCCCCGACCTTGCCGCAACTGTACCCGAACAGCACCTTGCTGTTGCGGAAATCGGGATCGTCCTGGCGGGCATCCCATTCATTGGCGAAACCGACGCAGGGACGATTGTTATCCGCCAGCCTGAAATGCTGGTAGAAATAGGAACCGAGCGCGGTGCCGAGTTGGCCTTTCGCGCCCCAGGAAACACCGTGATTGCGGGCGATATTCCAGGTTTCGACCATGCGCTGTATCGTCATTCCATAGTTCAGCACGATGGTGTCGCGCTCGTTGGCGACGGACAAAATGATTTCACTTTGCGCATCTTCGCCCTGGAACAGGGCGTATTCCTCACGCTGCCACATATCCGTAAACACGACATGGCGCGACGGCGCGTTTGCGAATTCGTCGGTGGTCAGGAGGATGGCGGCGTCATCGATGCCGGCCCAGGCGACGTCCGGCCCGCTAGTCCCTGTCGTCTCGCAACCTGTCAGGGCAAGCGCGGCGACAAAGAGCGGCGCAATGAATTTTGACTGGAAATCCAAAGACATTTCAATCGTCCCGCGCAGTTCTATTCCTCGCCATTAGATAGGCAGCGGATCAATAAGAACAAGTATTAAAAGTACAGTCAATATTGAATGTAAATAGTTAACGAATTATTTCCAGTCCCCTGCACCGCCATATTGTAGTCACAATGTTTGTTATCCTGTGATAAATCGGAATCGGGTCCGCTCCCGGCCGGATGTGAACATGTGGAAAAAACGAATAAGCACCTTTCGGTTCATCCATGTCGGCCCCCTCTTTGGAATGTTGCTGGCTGGCGTGTTCCTGGCTGGCTGTGCGGGGACGACCGTGGGCGGTGCACTAAGCGAGGCGGATCATGCTATTCGTGTCGCCGCCCGCGCCGATGCGTTGGAGAATCGCAAATCCGGCGAAGCCGCCAACTGGCATAATCCCGATTCGGGCAACCGGGGAACGGTGGTGCCGACGCGGACGTACAAATCCGATTATGGCGAGGATTGCCGGGAATTTCAGGAGACAGTGACCGTCGGGGACCGCACTGCCGTCTACAATGGCACATCCTGCCGCCGGGCGGATGGCACCTGGCGCATCGCGCGCGGCCCGTACCAGCGGGACAGTGCGGCTTATTACGATCCCTGGGGACCACATTGGAGCTACGGCGCCCGCCACCGCCATTTCGGTTACTGGGGACCGCACCGCTTCGGTTACGGGGCTTATTACGGCGGCTGGTAGGGCGTTCGCCAAATGGTTGCGGCGGCCATTCCGCCGTCCCCGGTGAAAATGCTGTCGCGACGCTGGCGAAAAGCAGCATTCCGCCCTTAAACACTGCCCGCAATACTTGATGCGACGGGGGCGGCACTGTATGTATAAGATAGGCGTTTGCCGAGAGGCCGCTTCGCTCTTGCGCGAAGCGGTGTACCTTGGCAAGGTAACGTTTGAGGCGATTTCATCGACATCACGTCAAGCGCGTCAACGGGGACACCGAACTATCCCGCGCGTTAGTGTGGGCGGTGCATGTCGTGGCGTCGCAATACGCGATGCTAAGAGGAAGTCAGGCTAAAAACCCATAGGGAGTGACATGGACACATTGCGATATGAAGCGCCAGGTTCGGTCGATGAGGCGGTAGCCCTGCTGGCTGGCGCGGACGGATGCCGGGTTCTGGCAGGTGGGACCGATTTGCTGGTGCAACTGCGGGCCGGCATGATTTCGCCGTCTGTCATTGTCGATATCAAGAATATTCCGGAACTGACGTCGATCTCGGAAAAGGACGGTGTCTTTACGGTCGGCGCCGCGGTGCCGGGCGCGGAGCTCAGCGAGCATGCCGCCCTTTGCAAGGCATGGCCTGGCGTCGTGGAAGGCATGGATCTGGTCGGATCGACACAGATACAGGGGCGCGCCTCTCTCGGCGGCAACCTGTGCAATGCCTCGCCGGCGGCGGACAGCGTTCCCGCGATGATTGCCGCGCGTGCGGTCTGCATTATTGCCGGGCCGAATGGACAGCGCGAAGCGCCGGTGGAAGACGTCGCGATCGGTCCGGGCAAGACCTCGCTCGCCAAGGGCGAGTTCGTGGTCTCGATCCGTTTGCCGAAGCGTCCGCCGCATTCCGGGGATGCCTATCTGCGGTTCATTCCGCGGACGGAAATGGACATCGCGGTCGTCGGCGCCGGCGTCAGCCTGACACTGGATGACAGCGGTACCTGCACCGATGCCCGGGTTTCCCTCGGCGCGGTCGCGGCACGGGCGCTTATCGTCGATGCCGGCGCGAAGGCGCTGATCGGAACGAAGGTGGACGATGCCGCGCTCGAAGCGCTCGGCGCCGCCTGCAGTGCCGCCGCGACGCCGATCACCGACAAACGCGGCACCATCGAATTCAGAACCAAGGTCTCCGGCGTCATGGCCCGCCGGGCGGCCGCAATCGCGCTAGAGCGTGCGAGGAGCAACTAATGGCGAAAAATCACGTAATAACGACGATCAATGGCGAACCGGTCGAGTATCTGTGCGAAACCAGCCAGACCCTGCTCGACGTGCTTCGCGATGAACTCGGTCTGACGGGAAGCAAGGAAGGCTGCGCTTCGGGCGACTGCGGCGCCTGCAGCGTCACGATTGATGGGCGTCTCGTCTGTTCCTGCCTCGTGATGGGTGCCGAAGCCAATGGCAAGTCGATCACGACCATCGAAGGGATGGCCGACGGAGAGAAGCTGCACCCGCTGCAGCAGAAATTCCTGGAGCAGGCGGCGCTGCAATGCGGCATCTGCACCCCGGGTATGCTGATCGCGGCGAAATCTTTGCTGGAACGCAATCCGGATCCGACGGAAACGGAAGTCCGCTACTGGCTGGCCGGCAACCTGTGCCGCTGCACCGGCTACGACAAGATCATCCGCACGGTTATGGACGTCGCGGCGGAGATGCGCAGCGCCTGATCGCGTCGCATCGCTATCTGAAAACCCCGTCGCGGGAAGTCGCGGCGGGGTTTTTCTTTTGTTGTGCAAGCCGCGTCGGAGATATCATTGCATCGCATTGATGGGGTGAAACACTATGGCCAACGTTATTTTGTCGACCGATCTGGCGCGTGAATTCGCAGATGGCGAAACCGAATTTGAAATCGATGCGGACAATATCCGCGCCGTAGTAAAGGCGCTGGACGCCCGCTTTCCCGGAATCCGCAAGGCGCTGGGGCCGGGCACCGCCGTCGCCATTGACGGGCAGATCCACCGTGAATTTTTCCTGGAGCCTGTCGGACCGAACAGCGAAGTCTGCTTTTTCCCCGCGGTCGAAGGGGGTTGATGGCGGCGTTTCCTCCCGTGTTGCGTTGTGCCTAAGATGAGCCGCACACGAATCAAGGAGGGAAATCCATGCCACACGCGACGACCGATGACGGCGTAAAGCTGTATTATGAAGAAACAGGAACTGGCGACCCGGTTCTGTTCATCCATGAATTTGCCGACGATTATCGCGGCTGGGAACCCCAGGTGCGGAGCTTCTCGCGCCGCTACCGCTGCATCACCTATAACGCGCGTGGCTTTCCGCCCTCCGACGTGCCGCCCGATTCGAGCAGCTATTCGCAGATGCGGGCCGTTGGCGACGCCATCGCGGTGCTGGATCATCTTGGCATCGAAAAGGCGCATATCGTCGGGCTGTCGATGGGCGGTTTCTGCGCGCTGCATTTCGGTCTGAACCATCCGGACCGGGCCCTGTCGCTGACGGTCGGCGGCTGCGGCTACGGTGCAGAGGCGGACAAGCGTGCGCAGTTCCGTGCCGAGGCGCTGGCGACTGCCGACAGTTTTGAAGCGGACGGCATGGCGAAGACCGCCGAGCGTTACGCCATCGGGCCGACCCGGGTGCAGTACCAGAACAAGGACCCGCGCGGCTGGCAGGAATTCGCCAGCAAAATGGCCGAACATTCCGCGCTCGGTTCCGCCAACACGATGCGCGGCATACAGGCCGAGCGGCCGTCGCTGTATGACCTCGTGGACGACATGAAGACGCTGACGGTGCCGACGATGATCATCACCGGCGACGAGGACGAGCCCTGCCTGGAGCCGGGACTGCTGATGAAGCGCTCGATTTCCAGTTCAGGTCTGGTCATTCTGCCGCTGACCGGCCATGCCTGCAATCTGGAAGAACCGGAGTTGTTCAATCAGGCGGTACAGGATTTCTTCACCGCCGTGGAACACGGTTCCTGGGGGCCGCGCGATCCGCGTTCGGTTACCGCGAGCATCACCGGAATGAAATGACACGTCCTGCGGCCAATATATGAGGCTGTATTCGGTTCTTCCCGCGCGGCTTGTGTCGGCGACCACATCCTTGTCGCCGGCACAACGGCGCCGGTACCGGATTCGGCGCGTCCAATTTCCCGCGTCTCGATATCCGGCGCAAATTACCGAACGGGAAAATGACGGCAGCGGGTATACTGGACAATAATCCCGGCCGCATGGCACTCTTTCATGCAAGACAAACCACAGGAATTCACGGGGGTAAATCATGGCCGACGCGTCTTTGCAACAGGCTGACGATACGGATCTGACGCTTCAACTCGCCGGGAACAGCATGCGCGTGACGCTCGAAACGCTGCCGCCGGAAGTGGTCGAGGTTGCCCGGCACTGCCTGCTCGACTGGCTGGGGGTGACCCTGGCCGGGTCGCGCGAACCGCTGACGCGTATCCTGCTCGACGAGGCGCTGGAAGAAGGGGGAAACCCCCAGGCGACCGTCATCGGGGACGGGCGCAAGCTTTCGATGCTGCAGGCCGCGGTCGTGAATGGCTCCGCCGGACATGCGCTGGACTATGACGATGTGATCCTGGTCATGCCGGGGCACCCGACGGTGCCGGTCGTGCCGGCATTGCTGGCGCTGGGTGAAAAGCTGGGCAGCAGCGGGCGGGAATTCCTGACCGCGCTGGTGGCCGGGATCGAGGCGGAATGCCGCGTCGGCGCGCTGGTCAACAATTCGCATTACGAGGCGGGCTGGCACACCACCGGGACGGTCGGCACATTCGGCGCGGCGGCGGCGGCGGCACGGCTGCTGGGGCTCGATGCGGAAGCCTGCGCCAACGCCATGGGTATCGCTGGAACCCAGGCGGCGGCGCTGAAATCCATGTTCGGCACCATGTGCAAGCCGTTCCATGCCGGCAAGGCGGCGTCGAACGGGCTCTATGCGGCGTTACTGACCGGGAAGGGCTTCGAGAGCCGTCCCGACGTGCTGGAATGCAGCCAGGGATTCGCCGATACACAGACGAAAAATTACGACCCGGCGGCGGCGCTGGACGGGCTGGGCCACGTCTTCCATACACCGGATGTCCTGTTCAAGTATCACGCGGCCTGTTACGGCACCCATGCGGCGATCGACGCGACGGCGGCCCTGAAACGCAACAACAATATCGACCCGGCGAATGTCGCGCGCATCGAAGTGCATGTGAAGGAAGCCAATCTGAAAATGTGCAATATCCAGAACCCGGTCACCGGGCTGGAGGGAAAATTCAGCCTGCGGTTCACGGCGGCAATGGCGCTGTTGGGAGAAAATACCGGATTGATCGCCAATTTCAGCGATGACAAGGTGCAGGATCCGGAGGTCATTGCCATCCGCGACAAGATCACGGTGGTGCCGAGCGCCGAAATGGGACTGGCGGAAGCCGAGGTCGTCATTTCGATGCTGGATGGCACGGTGCATCGGCTGCGCCTGGATGTGGAAACGCCGGAATCGGATCTGGATCGTCAGTGGTCGCGGCTTTCGGCAAAATTCCTGGACAACGCGATGCCGGTGATCGGGGCGGCCAACGCGAAATCGGTCGTCGACCGGGTGCGCCGGCTGGAGGATTGTCGCGATATCGGCGAAATCGTGCGGTTATGCGTCGCGTCGTCCTGAGCGCGTAACCGCACGGAGACGAATGCCGGGCAACGGGCCTGGCAGAGCAGGAGATAGGGTTTTGTATTTCGACCGGCGTCTCTGGGGGTTCACGAAGGGCGTGCGGCTGCGCATCCTGTGGGCGGTATTCGTCGGCCTGGCCTCTGCCACGGTCGGGGTGGCGCGGCTGGCCCTGCTTGGCTGGTTGCTGGCAAGCATCTTTGCCGGCGAATCCTTCGAGTCGATGATAATTCCCTTCGCGGTCGTCGCGGCGATTATGGTGCTGCGCGGCTTTCTGGAATACGCCCGCAACATGGTGGCGCACCGGACGGCGGCGGCGGTGCAACTGCATATCCGCGAACAGCTTTATAACAAGGTCGTCGCACTCGGCCCGGCCTATTTCGGGCAGGAACGGACCGGCGATGTCATCCTGGCGATGGTCGACGGGGTGGAGCAGCTTGAAGTCTATTTCGGCCAGTACCTGCCGCAGTTGTTCATTTCCGCGCTGACGCCGATTGGCATTTTCGCCTTCGTCGTGTTCCTCGACCCGCTTTGCGCGGCGATTCTGACCGGCGCGGCGCTGATAACAATGGTTGCGGCCCAGGCCTTCCATCGCTGGGACAGCCGCAACAGCCTGTCGCGGTCGCGGGCCTATAAATCCTTCGCGGCGGAATTCCTGGATTCCGTGCAGGGCCTGGGGACGCTGAAATCCTTCGGGCAGAGCGGCGCACGCGCCAGGATGCTGGCGGAGAAGGCGCATACGCTGTTCCGCAGCACGATGTGGCTGCTGGCGACCAGCGCGCTGTCACGCGGTATTACCGATGCGGGGATCGCCATCGGCGCGGCGGCAACCCTGGCGGTGGGCGCTTACCGGGTCGCGGACGGCGCAATGAGCATTACAGCGCTGCTGATCATCCTGATGATGGGGGTCGAGGTCTTCCGGCCATTGCGCGAATTGCGGGTGTTGCTCCACCAGGGCATGGTTGCGCAAGCGGCGTCGCTCGGCATTTTTAACCTGCTGGATGCAAAGCCGCCCATCGCGGCGCCCGCGCGGCCGCTGTCGGTCGACCGGATCGCGCCGACGATCGCCTTCGAGCATGTCGGGTTTTCCTATCCGGGCGGCCGGCATGCGGCGCATCGGGACCTCGATTTCACGGTGGCAGAGGGCGAAAGGGTCGGCATCGTCGGGCCCAGTGGGTCGGGCAAATCCTCCATCGTCAAGCTGCTGATGCGCAATTACGACCCCACCGAAGGGACCATCCGGCTGGGCGGCCACGATATGAAGGCGCTGTCCTTCGACGATATCCACGCACAGCTCGCCGTGGTCAGCCAGGACGCCTATCTGTTCCACGGCACGGTCGAGGACAATCTGCGCTTCGGCAAGCCGGACGCGACACAGGCGGAACTGGAGGCGGCGGCGGACGCGGCCAATGCGCACGAATTCATCGCCCGCCTGCCGCAGCGCTACCAGACGGTGATCGGCGAACGCGGGATCCGCCTGTCCGGCGGCCAGCGCCAGCGCATCGCCATCGCCCGCGCCCTGTTGCGCGACGCGCCGATCCTGGTGCTGGACGAGGCGCTGTCGGCGGTCGATGCGGAAAACGAGGCGGTGATCCAGCAGGCGCTGGACCGGCTGATGCAGGGCCGCACGACGCTGATTTTCGCCCACCGTCTGTCCAGCGTGATCGATGCGGACCGCATCCTTGTGCTGGATGAAGGGCATGTGGCGGAAAGCGGGACCCATGAGGCGCTGATGGCACGCCACGGCAAGTATTTCACCCTGATGGCCGCGCAGGCTGAAGGCGACGATACCGCCGATGCGCCGCTTGAGGGACTGACGGCCGACAAGCCGGTCTTGTCCGAAGCGGCCTATGTCGATTCGCAGGAACCGACCGATTCGATCCTGCGCGCCGAAGGGCTGGGCTGGGGGCAGGCGACGGTCGCGCTCTTCCGCCACATCATGCCCTACAAGCTGAAACTGACTGCGACATTCCTGTTTGGCGTCGCGCGGGTCGTAGCCTTTATCGGCGTCGGCGTGGTCAGCGCGCTGACCGTCGCGGCTGTAAAGCAGGGCGAGCCCTTCGACGACCTGCTGATCCTGCTCGCCGTGCTGGCGCCGCTTGCCGGTATCCTGCACTGGTTCGAATCCTGGATCGCCCATGACATGGCGTTCCGCCTGCTGGCGAATATGCGCGTTGCGCTGTTCAAGCAGCTCGACCGGCTGGCCCCGGCTTATCTGCTGCGGCGACGCACCGGCGACCTGGTGGCGATGGCGACACACGATGTGGAACTGGTCGAATATTTCTTCGCCCATACGGTGGCGCCCGCCTTCGTCGCATTGCTGGTGCCGGGTGTGGTGGTGGCGACACTGTTTGCCTACGGCTGGCCGATGGCGGTCGCGCTGCTGCCGTTCCTCGCCATTGTCGCGCTGAGCCCGTTTTTCATGCGCAAGCGGATCGACGATCTGGGTTCAAGGGCGCGCGAGGCGCTGGGCGACCTCAACGCCTTCAGCGTCGATACGATTCAGGGGCTGGGCGAGGTCGTCGCCTTTCAGCAGGAGAAAGAGCGCGGCCGGGTGTTTCTGGAAAAGGTTGAATGGCACCATCGGATCCGTCTGCCCTTCTTCCGCGACCTGACCATGCAGACCGCCGGGCTGGAAGCGGTGACAGGGCTGGGCGGACTGGTGGTCGTGATCGTCGGCGCGTATCTTGTGTCCGCCGGCGAACTGGATCGGACGATGCTGCCGATGCTCAGCCTGCTGGCGATGTCCGCCTTCCTGCCGATTTCCGAGATCGCCAATATCGGCCGGCAGCTGGCAGATACCCTTGGGGCGACACGGCGACTGAATGCGGTGGAGCAGGAAACTGTACCGGTGACGGACGGCCCGGGTGTGCCGGAATCGGACGGGCGCGGCGCCTCGCTGGAACTGGAAGGCGTCGGCTTTTCCTATTTCGGCGCAAACCGGCTGGCGCTGAACGATGTCAGCCTGTCGGTCCCGGCGGGGCATACGGTGGCGCTGGTAGGCGCGTCCGGCGCGGGCAAGAGCACGCTGGCGCATCTTCTGATGCGGTTCTGGGATCCGGATACCGGCGTGGTGCGCATGGATGGCCATGATCTGCGCGATTTCGAACTGGATGACCTGCGGTCCCGGATCGCGCTGGTCGCGCAGGATACCTATCTGTTTAACGACACGCTGGCGGCCAATATCCGCATCGCCAGGCCGGATGCCACGGATGCGGAACTGATGACGGCGCTGCGCCGGGCGGCGCTGGCTGATTTTGTCGACTCCATGCCCGACGGACTGAACATGAAGGTCGGCGAACGCGGCATGCGCCTGTCCGGCGGGCAGCGCCAGCGGGTCGCCATCGCCCGGGCTTTCCTGAAGGACGCGCCGATGCTGATCCTCGACGAGGCGACATCGCATCTGGACGCGGTAAACGAACAGGCGGTGCGCGGCGCGCTGCATGAATTGATGACCGACCGCACCACGGTGATCGTGGCGCATCGCCTGTCGACCATCCGCAATGCCGACCAGATTGTTGTAATGTCGGATGGACGGGTTGTCGAAGCGGGCAGTCATGAAGTGTTGCTCGCCCGGGGCGGCACCTATGCCCGGCTGGTCGCGCGCCAGATATCCAGCGCGGCGGCGGAATAAGACCGCCCAGGTCCGGTGCAAAACCGTTTTGGACCGGTCGATGGAAACGGAATTCGACCGCGTGTTGCTGATCGCCGGCACCGCGAGATTCGCCCGGATAACCGGGCAGGGTTTCCATGTCCGCAGCTCAGAATCTGTATCCGATCCCTGCTCCGATGACGACGGGATCCATGCCTATTTTCGCGGCTGAGGTCGGTAAGGTTTCACTTATTGTATAGAGTTCATTTCGCAACTGATGTGTTCCAGGTGCCATTGAATTGCGCGTGATAGCGCCTATTTCAAACACGAATACATATAAAATCGCACCATGCGAAATTTCAGCATGGATTTTGTTGTGTTCCGCAGCGTAAATTGAATTTTTACATTCTTTGTAACAATTGAAAAGAGAGACCATGGCCAGAGCCAAGAGACGTACCGTTCAGGAATTCGGCGCCCATCCTGTGGATGTTTATGTCGGGCAGCGCGTGCGGATGCGCCGGGTTATGTGCGGTCTGAGCCAGACGGCGCTTGCCAACAAAATCGGTTTGACGTTCCAGCAGCTGCAGAAGTATGAAAGCGGCATGAATCGCATTTCCGCCAGCAAATTATGGCTGATCGCGCAAGAACTTGATGCGCCGGTGCAGTGGTTCTTTGCCGACGCTGCGGAAGGGCGCAGCCCTGCGGCAGAATTTGGCACGAAGCGTGAAACGCTGGAACTGGTCCGCAATTTCATGACGATTGCGCCGGACGTCCGGCAGCATTTTCTGTCGCTGGTCAAGTCCGTCTAAGGGCGCAGCGGCGCCTGACCGATGCGCGCCGGGAAAGGCCGGACGCCTTACCGGACCACCGGTAGCGTCGTCATCGTGAAGGCGGGATAATTGTTTTCGCTATGCTCTATGGTCGTGCCGAGGACCTTGAACCGCTTGCCCTGATCGTCCAGGTTTTTCGGGCCCGCATAGACGATGGCATCCGGCAGATGGCGCATCTTTTCCGTCACGAAACAATGACGCTCTTGTAGCGCCTTTTCCAGGGCGGTCCAGTAAGCGTCGTATTCCGGACTGCCCTTCTGTCCGCCGCTCAGGTAGAAGGTGTTGGCACGGGTGGCGATATCGACGATGATGTTGCCGGCCTCGCCGCTGCAGACCAGCGACTTTGCGGGTTCTGTGCGCCATTCACCAATTGTGATTGTTTCCTCGGCGGCCAGGGCGGCGCTGGTTGCCGCGAAGCCGATGATCGCGGCCAGCACCAGTCCACGAAGCGTTGTCAGCATTCTTTATCCTCCATTGTATCTTATAAACCATCACCTGTTCTTGGGGTCGGATTATGACCAGGATGTGAGCCGGCGCAACGGGTATGGCGGCAAGCTGTCGGCTTTCCGGCGCCGCGGACCGGGGTGATCGAATTTCTTCGGCGGCAGTGCGATGCCGAAATCCGGCGCAGCGCCGCTGCCACGCTCCTGTATTGCATCCGTATTCTGGATGGCGCCGGCCCCGTCCGATGCCGGGCGACGCGTGCCGCTGCGCTGGCTGGTGGAACGGCTGGAGATCATTGAATTGTCACCGCAACAGGATATTGCGGATCCTGTGATTTGCGTCACTGCGATTGTGCCCGCAATCGGCGATTATGGCTCCACGTTAGACAGACATGCTGGCAACGCCGAAAGGCGGCCGCTGAGGTGAATGGAGAAAAGAATGAAAAACCTTGCCGCTGCTATTGTTCGCTTCTTTCAGACCCGCTTCAGTTCCTACCATCCGGAACGCCGCTATATGCGCGGATAATTCTGCCCGGGGCTCCACAGCCCCTTGTATGAAACGTTCTGACGCCGTCTACTGTGGTGCATGACACACCGTAGCAGGATGGCCGCCATGAAGCTCTATACAACAAAAATCGCCCCGAACCCGCGCCGGGTGCATATTTTCCTCGCCGAGAAGGGGATCGAGGTCGAGTCGGTGGAAATCGATCTCGCGGGCAAGGGTAACCTGACAGCGGATTTCATCGCCAAGAACCCGCTGGCCCGTGTTCCCGTCCTGGAATTCGACGATGGAACATACCTGGCGGAATCGGTGGCGATCTGCCGCTATTTCGAGGAAATCCAGCCGGAACCGCCGCTGTTCGGTACAGACGCTCGTGACAGGGCGAATGTGGAAATGTGGAACCGGCGCATGGAATCGGAAATTCTGGGCCAGATATCAGGATGTTTCCGGCACAGCCATCCCTATTGGGAGGGACGGATAACGCAGGTGCCCGATTTCGGCGAATTGTGCCGGACGACGGTCCTGGAACGCATGGCCTGGCTGGATGGCGAAATGGCGGATCGCGAATTTATTGCGGGCGACCGCTTTTCTGTGGCGGATATCACGGCTTTCTGCGGCATCGCGCTGGGGCGGATCCCCAAAATCCGGATTCCGGAAGACTGCGGCAATCTGCAGCGCTGGTATGACGCAATCGGCGCCCGCCCCAGCGTTGCGGGCTAAGCTAATGCTGCTCGTCGCCACGCATACCGAGCCATAGCATCCAGCCCAGCACCGACCCTTTGACGCGGGGCAGAAACCAGTATGTCAGTGCTATGGTCACGGGGGGCCAAATGAGCCAGTGGACCCAGCCGGGCGGGGAGGCTACCTGCTCCAGGCCCAGCAGTAGCGGCACGACAATATGCCCGACGATCATGATGGTGAAATAAGGGGCGATATCGTCGGTACGGATATTGCCGACCGGCGCGCCGCATGACCCGCAATCGGTTTCGGTCTTCAGGTAGCGGCGGTACAGGTTGCTGTTGCCGCATTTTGGACAAAGGCATGCAAACCCGCGCCTGATCGCGCGGCGCAAATCGATACGGGCTGAAATTTCCATGATTGCTCCGAAACCGTTTCAGGTATTTGCCGGGCGGTTGTACCCTTTTCCGGCGAACGCCGCCATTGCGGTGAATTGCCACGGGCTGTCCGGACTGGATGTCCGGGAAGGGGAGGATGACATGGCAGCCGATTCCAGTGGAAAAACCGCGCCGGGCGATTTGCCGTGGCAATGGCCCGAAGCGCGCTGGCGCGGCATCGTCGGAAAAGTACGCGCCGGCCGGTCGCTGAAACCCGAAACCTGGCCGAACGGCGCCCGGGCGGCGGTGGCGCTGTCCTTCGATTCCGACCATGAATCGAGCACGCTGCGCTTTGGCGATTCCTCGCCGGGCAGGCTGTCGCAGGGCGAATATGCGGCGCGTGTATCGGTGCCCCGGATTCGCCGTCTGCTGGACAGGTACGACATTCGCGCCAGCTTCTTCGTGCCCGCCGTGGTGGCGATGCTGTGGCCGGACGAACAGCGGGCCCTCGCGGACGAGGGCCATGAGATCGGCATCCACGGCTGGATTCACGAACTCAACAGCGAACTGCCGGCGGCCGCCGAACGCGATTTGCAGATGCGCGCGGCGGATGTCCTGGAGTCGATCTGCGGCGTTCGACCGGTCGGTATCCGCACGCCGTCCTGGGACTTCAGCCCGAACACCCTGGCCATCACCCGCGAAATGGGACTGATTTACGATTCCTCCCTGATGGCCGATGACGATCCCTATGAACTGTTGGAAAACGGCGAGGCGACGGGCGTGGTGGAACTGCCCGTGGAATGGATCAAGGATGACGCGGTCTACTTCAACATGGACCGGTTTTCGGGGCTGCGTCCCTATACGCCGCCATCGGCCGTCCTGGAAATTTTTAAATCCGAATTTGATGGCACCTATGTCGATGGCGGGTTGTTCGTGCTGACAATGCATCCGCATTTCATCGGCCACCGCTCGCGGCTTGCGATGCTGGAGGAGCTGATCGAACACATGAAAACCCGGTCGGATGTCTGGTTCGCAACCCATGCGGAGGTGGCGCGCTATTGCCTGGCAGAGGCAGCGGCCCGTTAGATCAGATCGTATTTGTTTGAATTTGCCTGAGCGGTCCAAATAAACACGATCTGATCTGAACGGTTAACGAAGCACTGAATTACCCCACCCCTGCTACGCGGGTTTTGTTAAAGGGATCTGAGTTACAGGGCTTTGACCTTCGCGATCTTGGCCTGGAGGCGCTCCGCGGATTTGCTGGTATCGATGATGAAACGGGTATGGCTGCCCCGGCCCATCGGTTCGATATCGTCCACGGCTGAAATCTCGAATACAACCTTGCGGCGGTCGATTTCCTTTACCGTGGCGATGATGTTCACCGACATACCCATCAGCGTCGGCGCGATATGGTCGATATTGACGTTGGTGCCGACCGAGTCCTCGTTCACATCCGCGAAGTCCAGAATCAGGCCCTTGCAGGTCTGCTCGATGTCCCGAATCAGCTCCGGCGTCGCGTATACGCGCAGTTCCTCGCCCATGACATCGATGGTGCGGGGGCGGTCGACCGTGATCCGGCGGGTCGTGGTAACTCCTGTCTTGAAGCTGTCCTGCATTATGTTTGTCTCCCCATCGTTTGAATTCGGCTTCGTCCGCAGACTGATCCGCAGATTAGCCTGGATCGACCGGTGCTTCATAGAGCCGCGAGAACATACCCGCGGCATCCGCCTTGCGGCGCGAGGCGCCACTGGTTACGCTTTGCGGCAATGCAGCAAAATAAGCTGCGCCATGGTGGATGAACGACAATGAGCGCCGTCAATCGGAACAAGCGGGTTACCGTGCGCGATATCCGCGCCGCGAAACATAATACGCCACTGGTCTGCCTGACCGCCTATACCGCGCCGGTGGCGTCGGTCCTGGACGAACGGGTCGACCTGTTGCTGGTCGGCGATTCGCTGGGCATGGTGGTCTATGGCATGGACAGCACGCTGGCGGTGACGCTGGACATGATGATCGCCCATGGTCGCGCCGTGATGCGGGCGACGAAACACGCCTTCGTGCTGGTCGACCTGCCTTTCGGCAGCTACGAGGCCAGCCCGGAACAGGCATTTCGCAGCGCGTCGCGCATTATGTCGGAAACCGGCTGCCAGGCCGTGAAGATCGAGGGCGGCGTGGAAATGATGGAAACCGTTCGCTTTCTGGTCGACCGGGGCATTCCGGTGATGGCGCATATCGGGCTGATGCCGCAGGCGGTGAACGCCATCGGCGGGTTCCGCGCGCAGGGGCTGTCGGACGATGAAGCACAGCGGATCGCCGCCGATGGCGCGGCGATGGTCGCGGCGGGGGCCTTTGCCATTGTCATTGAAGGTACGTCGGAGTCGCTGGCGCGGAAACTGACGGCGGAACTGCCGGTGCCGACCATCGGTATCGGCGCGTCGCCCGCATGCGACGGCCAGATCCTGGTGACCGACGACCTGCTGGGGCTATTCGCCGATTTCACACCTAAATTCGTGAAACGCTATGCCGATCTGGCGGCGACCATCGGTGATGCGGTCGACGCCTATGCGGCGGACGTCCGGACGCGGGAATTTCCGGGACCGGAACATTGCTACGGGATTGTCAAAAAGTAACCGGGGGACCACAGATGGATGCGAAGCAGGTGTATGCGCTGGCTGCCGAATGGTACGGCGTCGCGCTGGAAGACGCGGCGGCGGAACGATTGGCGGCAAATTCCGCGGCCATAACCGACACGCTGGCGACCGTGGGGGGCCGGTCGCTGTTCGACACGGAACCCGCGCATTTCGAGCGCGCGCTTGTTGCGATGGCGAAACGCGATGACTGAACTGACGCATCTGAGCCTCACCGAAGTCGCCGAAGCCATTGCCGCGAAACGGGTCTCCTCCCGCGAGGTCACCGAAGCCTGCCTCGCGCGGATCGAACAAAAGCAGCCGGCGTTGAATATGTTTATCTCGCTGGAGGCCGACGAGGCGCTGGCCGCCGCCGATGCCGCCGATGCGGCGCTGGCGAAGGGCGCGGCGTCGGGCCCGTTGCACGGCGTGCCGCTGGCGCACAAGGACATGTATTACCGGGCGGGGAAGGTGTCGACCTGTGGCTCGAAGATCCGGCAGGACTTCGTGCCCGACCACACGGCGACGACGATCAGTCGGCTCTCCGACGCGGGTGCGCTGCATCTGGGCGGCCTCAACATGTCGGAATTCGCCGTCGGCCCATTCGGCCACAACGACCATTTCGGCTCCTGCCGCAACCCGTGGAACCCTGACCACGTCACCGGCGGTTCGTCCAGCGGCGCGGGGGCCTCGGTCGGCGGGCGGATGGTCTATGGCGCGCTCGGTTCCGACACCGGCGGGTCGGTGCGGCTGCCCGCCGCCTGTTGCGGGCTGGTGGGGATGAAGCCGACGCAGACGCGGGTGAGCCGCTACGGGCTGATGGGCCTGTCCTTCTCGCTCGACAGCGCCGGGCCGCTGACCCGCACCGTGCGCGACAATGCCCGCCTGCTGGGACTGATCGCGGGGGCCGACCCGATGGACCATACCGCCAGCGCCATGCCGGTGGATGATTACGAGGCGGCGGCGTGTTCGCCGATGGCGAAGGGGCTGCGTATCGCCGTGCCCTACAGTTACTATTACGATAATGCCGCGCCGGAGATCCGTGACCTGATGCAGGCCAGCCTGAAGGTGTTCGAGGGAATGGGTGCGGAAATCGTCGAAGTGACAGTGCCCGATCACCACCGGATACGCGCGCTCTGCACGACCCTGCGCGGGCCGGAAGGCACCGTGTTGCACGCCGCCTGGCTGCGTGATCGGCCGCAGGATTACGGCCCGCAGGTTCGTGCACGGCTGGAACCGGGCCTCGCCATCGGTGCCGCGCAATACCTCGCGGCCCTGCATATACGCCCGCAGGTGACGCAGGCTTTCGTCGACGCGGTATTCGCGAAGGCGGATGTCTTCCACGCCCCGACCATCGCCATGCCGGTGCCGTCGATCGCGGAGACGGATGTGAAGGATTCGCCGGCTTTCCCCGCACTGATCGCCGGCATGACCCACTGCACCCAGCCGCTCAATTACCTGGGCCGGCCTGCACTGGCGGTTCCGGCCGGCTTCACGGCCAACGGGTTGCCGGCCTCCTTCCAGCTTGTCGGCCGGCCGTTCGCCGAGGCGGCGCTGTATCGCGCGGCGGCGGCATATGAGGCGGAAACGCGGTTTTCGGAGAATGCGCCGGGTGAATAGCGATGCAGCGTCCAATTCGGACGTAGAAGTGGGGTTTCGCGCCTGCTTTTAACAGGAAGTACAGTCGCGATTAATCTGTAAGACTAAATTTCTATATTGCGGAAAGTTTCTTGACTGAGAAAGGGCCGTTCAGTAAATACTGATTAAACGATGCTAATATGAGTTTATAATGAAAAAAGATTCATATTTAAATATCAAGATGAAACTTAAAGACCTTTATTGTGTGTGTATGGGGCTTTGCTCCCTATTTTTATTAACTCTGGCATTCTCGTATGGAATCACTAAAGGATTTCATCACTGGGTTACCGAAGGTATAGAATACCAGAATGTCAATATAGCGACGGCGATCACTAAGTACGCCTATGGTATGGATTTGGGCGGTATGGCGCATCGTGAGGTATACGATGCGTTACGGGCAGGGGGCGTTGCCTACTATTCAGAATTTCTGGACCCTTTAGGTGTGACTTTTCCCGACAATCTCCACAATCCGACATTGATAAATGACGCGTTCCGGTCTGCTGCCTCTATAGAGGCGTTGCGGTCGCCTGCGGTTGTTTTCAAAGATTTTAAACCGGTTGAGCCTACTGATATAGGTATGGCGCAATATTACGAGCTTGCATTCAATCTGTTCGGGCTAAAAGTCCAGTCCTTTTATTATTTATATTCCCTGATTCTTTTGATTTCAGTCGTGCTGTTCTTTATCAGGCATTATGGAAACCCATTGTATTGTTCTGTATTGGCAGCGGTGGTAATGCTGCATCTTTTCATGTTTGTATATTGTGCGGAGTTCCTGCCGCCGGAGCACCGTTGGGGTGTCGGTACGGTCTATTCCTCGAGGTTCATTTCTATACTGGGAATTCTTCCGGCATTACACCTTGTTATTGATATTCTGAAGGGTTCCCGATTCCAATGGATAAACGCTGTCCTGTTCGGCTTCCAAGGCCTGCTTCTGCTATGGCTGGTAACGGTGCGAGGCACCGTAATGTGGGAAAACCTCTGGGTGATTGCGACAGTTGCGATTTTGGCCGGTATGGTCGTCGTTGCGCGAGTCTGGCATGGCAAGGGCGGTGACGAAAGAACGCTACTGCATCTCCGTCGCTTGATATCGTGGCCCGTCGGAATATTTGTACTGATTACAATAGGGTTCGGTGCCTATAAAAGTACTTCCACGAATGCATTCTACAGGATTTCAGACGAATCTCTTTCCTACCACATGGTCTGGCATTCGATTTACGCAGGTCTTTCGCAACATCCCGGTTGGCATGACAAATACGGACAATATCATGCACGGGATGGCAAATTATTTGTTGGCGACGGCGCGCCAATCTTTGCTGCAGAGCATTTGCTTGAAACGCAATATGGAATTCAACGAGATTACATTATTTCAGATTTATGGGGGCATCGTTATAAGGTAACGGAGCGAGTAATCAAGGAAGCGTATTTCCAGTTTATTAAAAAGGATCCCAGGTTTTTTGCCGAACTTGTATTCCTGCATCGGCCTTCATTGATATACAATTCCATACGAGATAATTTTACCAGAATATTTTCATTCGCTCCGTTCTTCATTTACGTAGGGTTTGCAGTTACCATAGCGTCCTTGATGTTCGCGCTTTACCGGTTCTGGTCGGACATCCGAATGGATTATTTGTTTCTTTTGGGCGGCGTTTTTCTTGGAACCCTCGGTTCTATTGGTCCTGTAATGTTAACTTTTGCCGTAAGGCATGCGATTAACGATCAGGCGTTCATGTTATGCCTCATGTTCTTGTTGGTTTTTCCGTTAGGTGTGATCCTCATATATGAAGGTATCCGATGCCGAAATATTGGTGCGATATTTGAAATACTGAAGGGAGAACGGGAGTTTGGCGAATATCGAAGCATAGTGGGACGCACACAATAGAGTGGCTGAGAAGACTGCGATAAGATATTTTGCGGAAACGTTTGATCATTCGATTAATGTTAATTCTGATTGTTCCGGCTTGCGCCGAATTGGTGTAATCGCTCGGTGCGGCGAGCCTGAGCGCGTCATATCCGCGCACTGACCGGCTTGACGTTCCCGCAATGGCGCGAGGGTCGCAAGGTCGAACGCCATTATATCAGTTTCGGCAAGCCCACCCGGAATGCTGTTCCATTCAGTCAATTCGCAGGCGCGGCAGCCCTCCCGGCCGCCGCGTCTTCAATGCTCCTCAGTTCCGGTACTTCTCCCCGCCAAACGTCGTCCCTGCCCAGCCTTCGACATGCTTGATCAGCGACACGGACGTGTCGTCCCCCGTGCCCTGGCTGACCGCATAGCTCAGGAACTGGCGGACCGTGTTGCCGAGCCACATCGGCACCTTCATCGCCTCGGCCTCGCTCATGCATAGCGCCACGTCCTTGAGCAGCAGCTTCTGCTTCATGCTCTTGGCGAAGGTGCGCGTGAGGACCGCGTAGGGGTATTTGTCCCTTGTGGCGGAGTTGTAGCCGCTGCTGGCGTTGACCACGTCGAGCAGCACCTTCGGATCGATCCCGGCCTTTGCGCCCATTACGCAGGCTTCGGCGGCGGCGATGTTGTTGGCGGCGGACAGGAAGTTGTTGACCAGCTTCATGGTCTGGCCCAGTCCCGGTTCGCTGCCGATGAAGAACAGGTTGTCGCCGATTACCTCCAGCGCCGGGCGGTTTGCGTCCAGCAACGACTCGGGTCCGGACAGCATGAGCGACAGCGTACCGGCCTCGGCGCCGCGGATGCCGCCGCTGACCGGACAATCCAGCGACTGGATGCCTTTCGCCGCCAGCCCCTCGGACACCGCTTTCGCCGTGCTCGCGCCGCTGGTCGAGAGATCGATATAGGTCTTTATGGCGGTGCCTTCGACGATCCCGTCCGGGCCCAGCGCCACGACGCGCACCACATCCGGGGTCGGCAGGCTGACCATCACGGTGGCCTCGCGGCTGGCGACATGGGCCGGGCTGGAACACGCCGTTGCGCCCTTCGCCACCGCTGCCGCCATCGCGTCCTTGCGTACGTCATAGACGCTGAGAGTATATCCCGCGTCCAGCAGGCGGCCCGCCATCGGTCCGCCCATATCGCCCAGCCCTATGAATCCCAGTGATTTTTCAGCCATTTCAACCAGTGCTCCTTGTCGGCATGTTGTCGCCCCAGGCGCATGCGGTTGATCGCATGCCGGGGGCATCCTATCGTTCGGCCACTACTGTGCAGGAAATTCAGGGAATTGGGAATGAGCGGCAACGGCAAAATCACCTTCGGCTTCCAGGTCGCGCCATCGAGCGATGCGGCGACCTCCGATCACGACCTCTACCAGGACGTGATCGAGGACTGCAAACACGGGCAGGCGCTGGGATATGAGGCCGCCTGGCTGCTGGAGCATCATTTCAGCGATTACTACCCCACGCCCAGCCCGCTGCTGTTCATGGCGCATATCGCCGCCGCCTGTCCCGATCTCGGCCTCGGCACCTCGGTGCTGGTGCTGCCCTGGTACCACCCGCTGCGCATCGCCGAGGAAATCTCGATGGTGAATACGCTGACCCGCGGCACGCTGCATCTCGGCATCGGGCGCGGCACGGCGAAGTCGGAATACGACGCCTATGGTATCGACATGCGCGAGGCGCGGGGCCGCTTCGATGAAATCTACCGTATCGTCGCGGCCGGGCTGTCGGGCGAACCCTTCACCTTCAAGGGGAAATATTTCGATATTCCGCGTGAAATCCGTATCCGTCCGGCGCCGACCGACAAGAAGGTGAATTTCTACGGCGCCATCGGCAGCCCCGGCAGTGCGGCAATCATGGCGAAGCTGGGCCTGCCGCCGCTCTGCCTGGCGCAGTTCCCGGACTCGCTGCTGGCGAAGATTCTCGGCAACTGGCGGGCGGCGTCGGAGGCGGCGGGCCATGTGACCGACGTCACCACCCCGATCCAGGTGAAATGTTTCATCGCCGACACGGATGAGGAAGCGCGCGACCTGGCCCGGATCTACCTGCCGCGCAATTTCGTGGTGCAGGCGAAGCATTACGAGGTCGATGCCAACCCCTGGGAAGGGATCGAGGACTACGCGGTCTTCACGAAGATGTTCGGCAACATGCGGGCGATGATGGACCCGGACAACCTGGGCCCGCTGATCGACCAGAATCTGGTCGGCAGTCCGGAAACGGTGGCGCGGCGGGTGCAGGCGATGAACGACCTCGGCTTCAATTACTTCCTGGTCTCGACCGCCATGCCCGGCACGCCGAAGGAAGTGCGCCGCGAGATGTACCGCCGCTTCGCCGTGGATGTCGCGCCGCGCTTTGATTCATCCTTCGGCAAGAGGCAGGCGCAGGCGGCGGATTAGCCGCCTCAGCCGGCCAGTTCCGGCACCGGCGTCACCGGCGCTTCGCCGGTCAGCACGTTTTTCAGGTTGTTCTTGAACAGGTCGATCATGATCGTCCGGGTTTCCGGCGCGCGGCCGGCGATATGGGGGGAGAAGACGATATTCTTCGCCGTGCGCAGTTCGAACGGGATATCCGGTTCGGTTTCGAACACGTCCAACCCGGCGCCGGCGATGGCGCCGCTGTTTAACGCTTCGATCAGGGCGTCGGTGTCGATCACGCTGCCGCGCCCCATGCTGATCAGGTAGCCGGTCGGTCCCAGCGCCATCAGCACTTCGGCATTCACGGTATGGAATGTCGAATCCCCGCCCGGTGCGATGACGATCAGGTAGTCGGAAACCTTTGCCAGATCCATCAGCGAGTCTTCGTAGGCGTAGTCGACATCGTTGCGTTTTTTGCGGTTGTGGTAATGCACCGGCATGTCGAAGCCCCGGGCGCGCTTCGCGACATGCAACCCGATCCGGCCCATGGCGTAGATGCCCAGCGTCTTGCTGTTGATCATCGGGCGCGAGGTGTTGACCGTCTTCCACCCGCCGGATTTTACCAGCGCATCGAAATGCGGAATGTCGCGGATGATCGCGAAAAGCAGCGCCATGGTGTGGTCGGCGACTGCGGTATCGTTGGTGCCCGGCCCGTGCGTGACCATGATGCCGCGCTGGCGGCAGAGGTCGAGGTCGACCCCTTCGTAGCCGGCCCCGAGGCAGCAGATGACCTTCAGCCCGGTCATCGCGGCCATTTCCTCCGGGGAAACGCCGAGGCTGCCATTGGTCAGCACCGCATCCACCGTGCCCCCGCTCTGCGTCAGGAAGGCGGCGCGCGGTGCGTCTTCGATATGCTGCTGGACGTGGTAAATTTCGGAAAGGTCTGCGAGTTCATTGTCCCGTACGGGGACCTTGATCAGGAGTGTCGATTTGGCCATCGCTTCGGCTCCGGTCTGGTGGGGGAGAGGGGGTAAATTTCGGCTGGAACTGCGAAAACGTTGCCAGAATGCAGGAGCGCGCGCAACAATGGTCGCGGCAGGGCAGGCACGCCTGGCATGCAATCGCATCCCGGGGTGCCTGCCGCCATGACGGTCAACCGACGACGAGTTCGCAGTCGACGGCGACCGGTCGGGTGATGTTGAAGTAGTTGGGCGAGGTCTTCTTCACCGTTTCATGGATTTCGGCAAACTGTTCCGGCGTGCCATCGCCCTTTATCCGCACCACCGTGCTGATTTTTTCGTAGCCGGCGGCGACATTCTCATCGAGACCGAGGAAACCGCGCAGGTCGAGCGATCCGGTCGTTTCGATCTGGACACTGTCCAGCCGGATACCGCGCAGCGCCGCGCCCGCGACGTAGCCGACCATGATGCAGGCGTTGAAGGCCGCCATCAGCAGTTCCTGCGGGTTCGGGGCGGAATTCGCGCCGAGAAATTCCAGCGGCTCGTCCGCGACGATCGTGAAGGGGCGGGGGATGTAATTGCCGCCAAGCGTCAGGCCTTCGATCTGGTGCCTGCTTTTCGTCCGGCCCTGCCAGTCGGAGTTTACATTGAACCATACGATCCCGTTAGCGGGGTCGTCGCTGACCTGCTGGACGATTTCGCCCAGCGCGTCCAGGTCCAGCCCGTTGACGATGTTTTTTTCGAGTGTGGTTGTGTTCATGATTCGATTCCTTTTCGTTTTCGTTGGGAGGAGGGGAAGGGCGGTCAGCAGAAAGCCGGCGCGACTTCGGTTTCAAGGCGGCGCCGGGCGGGGGGATCGAGCCGTTCCACCGTGGCCAGGAAGTTGGGATGGGTCATGCCGCTGCCGATGAAGGTCCAGCGCAGGGCGCGTTGCTGCGCGGCCAGCAGGCGGTCCCGTTCCGCAGTGTCGAAATGCCGTCCGGTCGCCCGTGTCAGCGCATCGACATCGAATTCCGCCTGCTGCTTCAGGCCGTCGTCGATCATGCCGCCGATCGCGAGATAGGCGTCGATCCCTTCCGCAATTTCGGCTGCGCTGTGGACTTCGGCCAGGGATTCGACCATCAGCGTATCCAGCCGGGCGTGCTGCGCTTCCTCCATCCAATGGTGCCGCAGCAGGCTGCTGAACAGCGGGTCGATATCCCGATCTTCCCGGACGCTGCCGGTATAGTGGCGCTGGGTCATCCACTCGATATGCAGGATGATCAGTGAGACGCCGAGCGGGTGGTGCGACAGCACGGCGCGGGCGATTTCTTCCGGCGGCCCGATGACCTCGCATTCCGAGCCGAAACCGCTGGTGAATTCTTCCCGGAAGCGTTTGAACAGGTGGATATGCTTTGCTTCTTCCGCGGCGAACTGCAACAGGGCGCGGGCGCGGAAATCGTCGCCATGCAATTGCGGGCGCGCGTGGTCCAGAACGAAGGGCAGGATGAATTCCTCGACCATGCCGAAGGTATAGAGGTAGCCATGTGCCCGGATGTGGTTGAGGCACCGCTGCTCGTCCGGTCCAAGGAAATCGAGCTTTTGGACGCCAGCCAGGGCTTCCGGAAGGAATGGTCTGTCGAAATCCAGCCGCTTTTCGCCGCCGATGATATCTTCGATCTCCCAGGCGATCTTCCGGGAGGCCTTGAGGGCCGCTTCGTAACTGTACGGGGCGTGCATTTTCTGTCTCCTTGTCGCTGTGCCGGCCGGTGTGGCCGTGTTGAAAGGAACGTACCGGGATGCCGTTGTGGCGAACGTGGTAGGAAGCGTTGGATTTGGCTGCGCGGCACGGGGCGACCGTGGAATTCTTCCGGCTTGCTGATTTCGTTCCGTTGAAAAAAAACCGCCACGCAATGTGACGTGGCGGCAATTCCGGACAGCGGCAGCTCCGGTTTCACGGTTCGGTACGCAGGACCAACGGGATCATTGACCGGTGCAGGCCTATATCCCGCAGGGTCCGGTCGTCGATGGCGGCGAACTGGGCCGCGCGCCGGGGCGCCGTGAGACGGTGCTGTATGGCCCGATGCAGGCGGCATGTCCTGTCGAAGAGGCCTGAGGCGACGAGCCGAAAGTGACTGCCGACCGATACCGGAAAATCATTATTCACGAAATTTGTTGAATACTGTAACGACATGGCAATACTCCTGCGCTGGTTTTTGATGTCCCTGCCTGGTTGTGACGGTTATGCTGATTTGCCGTTTGAGTCGCCGTGGTAGACAACGCTGTATTTTCTGCGGGATTGAAAAAGCGGCAGTGGGTTTGCTTTGATGGCCCGCCATCCGGCGTTTCGGGAATGCGCCGTTTTCTCCGTTCCGCTATGGGAAACATGGCCGTGCTGGAACTGAAGCTACTGGGTGAGTTCAGGATTCTTCGCGATGGAGTGGCGACACCATTACCCCCGTCGCGAAAGACACGGGCCCTGTTAGCCTATCTGGCAGCGTCCGGGGGGAAGCATCGCCGTGATCGCCTTTCAGCGTTACTGTGGGAATTGCCGGACGATCCGAGGGGCTCGCTGCGCTGGAGCCTGAGCAAGATCCGTTCGCTGGTCGACGACGACGAAACGAGGCGTATCCGCGCCGACCGCGAAACGGTGGCGCTGGATGCGGCCGGTATGACGATTGACCTGCTATCGGTTCGTGAACTGGTTTCCGGCGCCGGGCTGGCGGAAACGGAGACGGACAGGCTCGTTGCGGCGGCGGCGCTCTTCCACGGGGATTTCCTCGAAGGGCTCGATATGCCGAACCTGCATGAATTCCACGAATGGTGCTTGGCGGAACGGGAAAATACCCGCGACCTGCATGCGCGGATTCTGCGGGCGCTGCTGTGCCGCTTCGCCGATGATCCGGACCGGGCAATTTCCTACGCGAGGCTGCTGGTCCGGATCGATTCCTTCGATACCGAAGCGCGCGCCAGCCTGGTCCGCCTTCTTGATGGCGCGGGGCGGCGCAAAGAGGCGAAGGAACAGTACGAAGCCGGGCTCCGCGCCCTGCAGGAACTGGGCCCCCGGGCCGGGGATCCGCTGACCGTAGCCTGGCGCGCGATATTGACGGAACGCGACCAGCCGGATTCGGAGGTTCCGACCGGCGGCGCCGGCAATTCGGAACCGGCGCGGGTTGAAATGCCGCCCGCCGCATCCGGCGGTATCGTCGGTCGAGATGCAGAAGCCCGCAAACAGCTAACAGTGCTGGCGCAGGTCCGGGAGACGCGGCAGGCGCGTGTGCTTCTGATCACGGGGGAGCCGGGTATCGGCAAGACCCGGCTGGCGGAAGAACTGGTCGGATCGGTTCGCCGGTCCGGCGGGACGGTTCTTGACGGGGTCTGTTACGAGGTTGAGGCGGCCCGGGCGTTCGGCCCCTGGATCGATGCCCTGCGGCAAGTGCATGCTTCCGTACTGGGACCGGACCTTTCGGCGGACCTGGCCCCGTTGCTGCCGGAACTGTCCCGCGGCATCGTGGCGGAATCCAGCCGCGAACGGATGTTCGGGGCGGTTGCCGAACTCGTCGCCGCGCGTGCCCATAGCGCGGCGCCGGTCCTGCTGTTCATCGACGATGTCCACTGGATCGACGAGGCATCGGCGGAATTACTGCATTACGTGATCCGGATGAACCGGCATCGGCCGCTGCTCGTCGCGCTGACCGGCCGCGAGGGTGAATTGCCGGATAACCTTCCGATGCTGCGGGTTCTGCGCGTGTTGCGGCGCACCGGAATTCTGGAGGATATCCTGTTGCGCCCGCTGGATGCGGTGGGGACCGCGGCGCTGGCCGGTACGGTTGCATCCGATGTGGATGCGGCGGCCGTCTTCGCGGAAAGCGCGGGAAACCCGCTCTACGTGATCGAACTGGCCCGCGCCCTGAACCAGGGGCAGGGCACGCTGCCGCACAGTCTGGCGGAACTGGTGCGCGATCGGATCGAGCGGCTGCCGCAGGCTGCGAGAGACGCTGCGCGCTGGGCTTCGATACTGGGGCGGAGCTTTGCCGTGCCGCATCTGGAGGCATTGGCCGGGCTGTCGACGGATGCCCTCGTCGATTCGCTGGAAACACTGGCGCGGCATTCCATTCTAAAACTGACCGGTGCGCCGGGCCAGCCGCCGGCAACCTGCCGGTTTATGCACGAACTTCTGCGCCGCGCCGTCTATTACGATATTTCGGAGCCGCGCCGCCGGATGATGCATGCGCGCACGGCGAAAATGCTGACCGGTGGCGAGGTGGTTGGAGAGGACGTTGCGCCGGAAGTCGTTCGCCATGCTGCGCTGGCGGGGGATGAAGGGCTGGCGGCGAGCGCCTGTCTGGCTGCGGGCACACGATGCCTGCGCATCTTTGCCAATACGGAAGCCGAGATCCTGGCGCGGCGCGGATTACGTCATGCCGCCGCCCTGTCCGAACCGGAACGGACCATGCGGCAGATCGAACTGACCCGCGTCCTGATCGGGGCGCGGCGACCGGATGATCTGGATGCGGCGGCACGGGATATGAACGTCATGGCGGAACGGGCGCTTGACCTTGGCGCCCTGCCGCAGGCGAGGCTGGGATTCCAGGTCATGTCCTATCTGCACTGGGAGGGCGGTTTTTCGACCGATGCGCATCGCGCCAGCATGCATGCGGAAATGATCAGCCGTTCGGTCGGGGATGACGGCGAGGCACGGATTGAAGCGCTTGCGGAAGCCGCAAAGTGCCTCGTGATTCTGGAGCGCGACCTGGGTCAGGCGGAGGCGCTGGTGCTTGAGGCGGCTGCACTGTCGACGCGGTCCGGAACGGAAATCAGTGGGGTGCCGGGCGCCCAGGGCATGCTGTGTCTGCATCGGGGCGAACTCGACAAGGCCGAGCGGCTGCTGGACCAGGCGCGCTTGCTGGCGCGTCGCGACGGCAACCGCGCCGCCGAGTTTCATGCCCTTGAACAGCTGGCGATGATCGAAATCCAGCGCGGTTCCTACAAGGCGGCGCGTCGCCGGGCCTCCGACCTTGTCCTGCTTGCGGAAAAACTGCGTCAGGGCAGCGAGCGTCCGTGCGCGCAGGCGCTATCGGCGCTGATCGATTACGCTGCGGGGCCGGCCCGGGACGAAAGCGGCATCATTGCCGCGCTGGAAGCATTGCGCGTTGCGGATAACAAGCAGCGCCACGCCTATATCCTGAATCGTTCGGCCCAGGTCGATCTGGCGCGCGGCGATGCGTCACGGGCAATGTCCCGCGCCGATACGGCGCTGGACATTGCCACGATGCTTGACCGGTCAAGCGAAGTGGCGCTGGCGCGCGCCATTATCGGCGACGCCGCGGCGCAATTGGGAGACAGGGCGCTTTGGGCGCAGCAGGTCGAGGCTCTGCGGGAGTTACCCAAGGACATGCTGTCGCGGGAATCCGTCGAACGCATCCGTGTCATGGCGCGCGAACCGCGAGACGGCGGCCGGCTTTCTGCCGCGGGAGAATGAAATGGAACATGTGATCAGCGAGCGTGTATTCGATACGCCGATGACCGTGCAGCGTTACGGGCAACTTGGCGACGAAGGCAAGTCCTGTCTGGATTTGTACGGGGTAACCTATCGGGGCAGTTACCTTGGTCTGGATGGCTCCCGTGCCATCTGCGTCTTTCTGGCGCCCGATGCGGAGGCGGTGCGCAATGTCGGACGGGAGGTGCCGATAGTACCGGCGACTGTCTGGACCGGACATTATTTTCACCCGCCTGAAACGGCGGATATCGCGCCGCCGGGCCGTCAGACCGTTGTCGTGGAGCGGAGCTTTACGGAACCGGCGACGATCGAAGATCTCCAGGCGCGGGAGGATGCCAGTTCCTGGTGTCTCGACATGCACGATGTCAGGTTTCTGAAAACCTATGTTGCGTTGGATCGGCGACGGATGATCTGCTTCTACACGGCGCCCGACGCCGAAGCGGTTCGGAAGGTGCATGAAACCACCGGTCTGCCCTATGACCGCGCCTGGGCGGCAAACACGCTGGGCTGGCCGTCGCCGGCGGCATAAGGCCGGCTACTCCTCCGGTGTCGGCCCCGCGCCGCGCACCCGTGTCTGCCGCATGTAGCGGCGGTACTTATCCGCGTCATAGCCGCTGCCGCGATGCAGCAGGCAGCGATTGTCCCAGATCACCAGGTCGCCCGGCTGCCAGCGATGGGCATAGGCGTGTTCGGGCCGTGTCGCCCGTTCCAACAGGTCGTCGATCAGGGCGCGGCTTTCCGCGTCGGGCCAGCCCTGAATGGCCTTGGCGTGGGCGCCGACATAGTAGTTCTTCGCGCCGGTATTGGGGTTCCTGCGGACCAGTTTCTGCGGGATCGGCGGCAAAGATTTCGCCAGCGAAGGCGACACCGCGTCCGGCGCCACCTTGGAGCGCGAGAAGACATAGTCGTGGATCACGGTCAGCGGGTCGATCTCCGCCTTCTTTGCCTCGGGCAGCCGGTTATAGGCGGCGCGGGCGCTCACATATTCGGTGATGCCGCCCTCTGCGGGCACTTCATAGGCACACATGATCGACACGAAGGCGGGCACCTGCCGGAACGAGGAATCCGTGTGCCACATATTGTTGCCGGTCAGGAAGATGGTCTTGCGGTCGGCGTTGCCCAGCTTCGTGCCGTCCGCCTGCACATTGCCGATGGTGCCGAAATAATTGACCCTGCCGTCCTCGCCCAGCGCGACGTGGTTTTCCTCCGGTTCGCCAAGGGTTTTGGTGAAGGCCAGTTGGCGGTCGTCGTCGAAAGGCTGGTCCGGGAAGTGCAGGAATGAATGGTCGTCGATGGCGGCGCGGATTTCCGCCAGCGCCTCCTCGGGCAGCGGCGCGCGCAGGTCGATCCCGGTGATCCGCGCGCCGAAATCCGCGTGCAGTTTCTCGATTTTGAGATTGGTCATGATCGATTCTCCACCTGTTCGTGTTCTGCCCTACCGTCCCTTGAAGTCGGCATCGCGTTTTTCCAGGAAGGCGGTCATACCTTCCGTCCGGTCCTCGGTTGTGAACAGGCTGGCGGTCAGGTGCCGCTCGAACTCCAGCGCCGGCTCCAGGTCCATCTGCATGCCCTTGTTCACGGCAGTCTTCGCGTACCATACACTCAGCGGCGCGCGCGCCGCGTAAGCGCCGATCCGGGCGAGGGCGGTTTCCATGACCGCTTCGGGTTCCACCACGCGGCTGACAAGGCCGATGCGCATCGCGGTGTCGGCGTCAATGAAATCGGCGCTGAACAGCATGTCCTTGGCCCGTTCCATGCCGACCGTGCGGGGCAGGCGTTGCGTACCGCCGCCGCCGGCAACGGAGCCGATTTTCGAGCTGGTGACGCCGAACTTCGCCCCTGTTCCCGCGACGCGGATATCGCAGGCCAGCGCAACTTCCAGCCCGCCGGTCAGGCAATAGCCGTTGATCGCCGCGACCACCGGTTTGCGGGAGCGTTCGATAGAGCGATTGCAGTATTCGAAGGATTCCAGCATCGTATGGGTCGCGGGCAGGTTCTGTGCTTCCAGCGCGTCGCCCAGATCGGCGCCGGTCGAAAAATACCTGTCCGCACCGGCCAGCACGATGCCGCGGACATTCCAGTCCACGTCCAGTTCACGCACCTTGTCGCCGATGGCGCGCAGCAATGCGTTGTTCAGCGCGTTGTATTTCTCCGGCCGGTTCATGGTCAGGATCGCGGCCGGGCCGCGGATCTCGGTTAAAAGCACGGTCTTGCCATCTGAATCCAGTTCCATGATCGTTGTCTCGCAGTGTTTGAGGGATTGCACCCCATGCCGGCGCCAGGATGACTTGCCGTTTCCCGAACGGGTTCAGCGCCAAGATGTCGGGCAGCGCCAGCCCACGCCGGTTTTTTGTCCCGAGAGCCGGGTTGAACCATGCACCGGTCGCGGCGATATAGGCTAGGGGCTTTTGGAAAGTGGGCGCAAGTATTTATGTTGAATTATAAAATCGGAATGGCGGCGCTAGCTTTCGTCGCGCTTTGCGCCGGCCAGACCGCGGCGCAGGAAGGCGACTGGCGCGAAGGGCGCCAGGTTTTCCAGAAATGCAAGGCGTGCCACAGTTTTACCGAAGGGCAGCACCAGTTTGGTCCCTCCCTGTACGGCATCTTCGGACGGGAGGCGGGCACCGTGCCCGATTACGCCTATTCCGCCGAGATGCGGGCGAAACTGGTCGGGGGGCTGGTCTGGACCGAGGAAACAATGGATGAATTCCTGACAAAACCCGGCGCCTTCATCCCGAAGACGAAGATGAATTTCCCCGGCCTGCCGGACGCCCAGGACCGCGCCAATGTCATCGCCTTTGTCAAACGCCGCGCGGCGAAATAGCCAGATGCGCTCTACGCCGAAGCCATCAATTCCGCGATAGAATCCATCGACTCGCCGTCGCCGAAATTGCGCAGCATATCGTAAAGTTCCCCGGCCCGGTCGCCGAGCACCGGTTCGACCAGCGGCATGAATTTTGCCCGCATGTCGTCCCAGGTCATCGGGTTGTCCGGATTGCCGCGCGCCAGCGCCGTTTCCGCGTCCAGCACCTCGCCATCGGCGAAGGTCATTCGCATGTTCGCCGAGGTCAGAACCCGGCCCGGCGCGGGCGACAGCGTCACCAGCCGCAATGTCTCGCGCAGTGTTTCGTCCGACACCCGGGTCGCGGTGAAATCCGCCGCTGAAACCGGATAACCATGCAGGCCCAGCGCCGCGCAATAGGCGGTGCTGAACTTGCCCTCCAGCCCGGTCTGCGGATCGGGCTTGCCGGCCAGCTGGATACAGGCCGGATGGACCTCGATCTCGATCCCGGCGATGGCCCGGCCCTTCGCCGCCTCGGACAGGCTGCGCGCCGCATCGATCACCGGATGGGTCAGCAGGCAGGAGGCATAGGGTTTCAGCGTATTGCGGGTGATTTCCAGCGGACCGTCGAAATCGATCATTTTGATCTTCGCCGATCCGTCCTGGACCGCCGCGGCGCCGATGCCGCCCTCGGACTCCAGCAGCGACTGCTTGGCGACGAAACCCTGCGCCGCCAGTTCCGCCGACAGCACGCCGTTCATCGCCGCCTTGCCCGCGTGGAAGGGTTTGGACATGGTGCCGAAACTTTCCGCCAGCCCGGCGGCCTGCGTCGCCGCCGCGCCCAGGGCGTTGCGGATGCCGTCCTCGTCCAGCCCCATCAGCACCGCCGCCGTTGCCGTCGCCGCCAGGCAGCCGAAAATGCCGGTGGAGTGGAAGCCGTGTTCATTGGCGATGCCGCCGAAGTCATAGCCCAGTTTCGCGCCGACCTCGAACCCGGTGATGAAGGCGTTGAGTACGTCCCGGTCGTTGGCGCCCAGGTGCTGGCCGACCGCCAGGGCAGCGGCCCAGGTCGGATTGCCCAGGTGGGCGACCGCGCCGACATGGGTGTCGTCGTAGTCGAGGCAGTGGCCGTAGGTTGCGTTGATCAGCGCGGCGATGGCGGGGGCGGCCGTCGCGCCGCCCAGGATCCGCGCCCTGCCGGTGGATTGCCAGGCGTCGGCGACGCGGCGCACGGTTTCGCCGGCATCCTCCTTCAGCCCGCAGGCGCCGATGGCGACGCTGATCGTATCGACCAGCGCCATGCGCGCCGCCTCGATCACGTCCGGGGGGTCGTTCCGCCCCGGGGATGCGGCGATGAACCGTGCCGCGATGTCTGCGTTGGGTATCTGTGCTGCCGTTGTCATGTTACCGCTCCTGATTGCCGCAATAACTGTTGTTCCGCCTCGGAATAACCCAGTTCCTTCAGCACGCTGTCGCCATCCGCGCCCAGTGCCGGGGCCTCCCGGTAAGGGGCGGCGGCGAGCCCGCTGCGCGTCAGCGGATTGACGAGATGGGGAATGCGCCCCTCTGTCGGATGAGCACTATAGGCGATCAGCCCGCGATCCTCCACAGGCGCGGATCGCACGGCCTCGTCGGGTGTATTGATCGCGCAGATCGGAATCTGTTCGGCTTCCATCTTGGCCAGCAGCGAATCCCGCGTATGCGCGCCGATATAGCCGGCAATGGCGTCGCGATAGATCGTTTCGCGGTCGCCATGGGTGGTGTGGCGGTCCGCCGGCGATTCGTCCGGATCGACCAGTTCCGGGCGCTCGATGAAATCGCAGAACTGTTTCCACGCCTTGGCTTCCAGCAGGGACACCGCTACCGGCCTGCCGTCGCCCGCAAGATAGGTGCTGTAGCGCGGGTTGCCGCCCCAGCTCTGCATCCCCGGCTCGCCGTCCTTGCCGGCCAGGCGCCCCATCGCGCCGGAGAGGACGATATTGCACATGTAGAAAAGGCAGTCGAACATCGACAGGTCGATATAGGCGCCTTCGCCGGTCCTGTCCCGGCGCATCAGGGCGGCCAGGATCGCCGTCGGCGCCACCGCGCCCGCCGCGTAATCCGCCGCCTGGAACCCCGGTACGGGGGGATGCGGGTCGCGGTCCAGCGTCATGCCCATCAGCCCGGTCATCGACTGGATGACAAGGTCGTGTCCCGGCACGGTCGCCATCACCCCGTCCTGTCCGTAGCCGGTGATCGAGCAGTAGACGGTCTTTTCGTTCAAAGCCCGGGCGCGTTCGTAATGCACGTCCAGGTTCCGGGGCACGCCGGTGCGGAAGGATTCCACCACCACATCGGCCCCGGCGATGAGTTTATGCGCCACGGCGCGCCCGTCGGGCCTGGTCAGGTCCAGCGCGATGGAGCGCTTGCCCGCGTTGACGCTGTTGAAATAGATACTGCCGGTTTCATAGTTCGGGGGGTTGTGTCGGCTGTAATCGCCGATGCCCGGCTGTTCCACCTTGATTACATCGGCGCCCAGGTCGGCCAGCAACTGCGTGGCCCAGGGGCCCGGCAGCAGGCGGCTGAAATCGATAATCCGGATACCGGAAAGGGCCAGGGTCTGGCTGGACGCGGGTGCATTGTTCATGGAGGTTCCTTTGACGTGCGTATTGTTTAAGCCGCCAATTGCTACGGCATCCGGCGGCGCAGGTAAATACGCCGCCTTATGGTTGCGGTGCTCCTCGACACGCCGGGCGCCGCCGGCGAATATGCGGGCAAGGGTTACAGCCATCGGGGAGGATGAGTCATGAAAATCGCCAGGGTAGAAACACGGCATTGCGATGCGGGCTGGCGGAACTATCACTTCGTCAAGGTGACGACCGAAAGCGGCATCGTCGGCTGGAGCGAATTCGATGAGGGCTTCGGCTCGCCCGGCGTGTCGCAGGTGGTCGAGGCGATGGGATCGAAGATCGTCGGCCAGTCGGCGGATGACCATGAGAGGCTGTATGCGCTGATGTATGCGCTGACCCGGCCGGCGGCGGGCGGCGTGGTCGCGGAAGGGCTGGGCGCGATCGAGAACGCGCTGCTCGACGCCAAGGCCAAGGGCATGGGCGTGCCCTGCTACCAGCTGCTGGGCGGCAGGATGCGCGACCGCATCCGCGTCTACTGGTCCCATTGCGGCACCTGGCGCATCAACCATCCGAAATACTACCCGCCGCAAATCACCGATCTGGATGGGGTGAAGGCGATGGGGGCGGAAGTGCGCGAGAAGGGCTTCACCGCCCTGAAAACCAATATTTTCATGCATGACCAGGACAGGCCGGGTGGCTGGCGGCCCGGTTTCGCCTCGCCCTTTTATCCGGAACTGAATGTGGACCGGAAAGTGCTGCGCAACCTGCGCACCCATCTGGAGGCCTTCCGCGACGGGGCGGGGCCGGACATCGACATCCTGCTCGACCTGAACTTCAACGCGAAGACCGAAGGCTATGTGAATATCCTGCGCGAGATCGCCGACCTGGACATGTTCTGGATCGAGATCGACAGCTACAACGCCGACGCGCTGGCCTATATCCGCCAGCAGAGCAATCACCCGATCAGTTCCTGCGAGACGCTGTTGGGGCTACGCGACTTCCTGCCCTATTTCAGGGCGCAATCGATGGATGTCGCCATCGTCGATGCGGTCTGGAACGGGGTCTGGCAGTCGATGAAGATCGCCAACGCGGCCGAGGCGTATGAGATCAACGTCGCGCCGCATAATTTCTACGGCCATCTGTGCTCAATGATGAACGTCCATTTCGCCGCTGCCGTACCGAACCTGCGAATCATGGAAATCGATATTGACCGGATACCCTGGGATGATGAGTTGTTCAGCCACAGCCCCGAATTCGAGGACGGCCATATCGTCGTGCCCGACCGTCCCGGCTGGGGGTGCGATCCCATCGAGGAAGCGCTCGAGGCGCATCCGCCGACCGCCGTCACCGGCAATGCCGACTGGGCGATGCGGAAGAATTAGCAGGCTGCGGAAAAACGCAATATTGCGGCCCCTTTCCGCTTGGGACCAGGCT
>JBBDQU010000025.1 GCA_040905865.1 Alphaproteobacteria bacterium | reverse complement strand
TCGGGGAGTGTCCCCTTTCTAAGGTGTCCGTCAAACCCGGGGTAGCTCAGGTCTTTTTTTGTGCGCAAGGACGGAAGACACCCTGTGAACACGTCCGTACGACTGTATCAGATTCAAGGCCCCACCGAAACGCGCCTGCGCCCTACAGATCCCGATCCCCTACAGCCCAGGGCTCGAGGATCACGTGTTTCCGGAGCGCAACCGGATTGTGGCGGGGGTGCGGGAGGTGATGGGGGGTTGAGGGGCAACGCCGGTTCTCCACTGCCCAAATTGTATTGACATTGTATATACATTAATTCATACTTTCGGTATGATCAAGACTCACGATGCCACACCCGAAACCACCCGCTCCGCGACTGGGGCGAAGGGCAGCATCAACCTGCGGATCGAGACCGGCACCCGCCAGCTCATCGACGATGCAGCGGCGGTTCTGGGCAAGACGCGCACGGAGTTCATGGTCGAGAGCGCCCGGCGGCAGGCGGTCGATGTGCTGCTGGATCAACGGCTGTTCGTGCTCGATTCCGGGCGCTACGACGCGTTCCTGCAAGCGCTCGACAATCCGCCCGCGCCGGGACCGAAGCTCAGGTCGCTGCTGCGCCGGACCCCGGCATGGCGGAAATAGACGACGCACCGGATCGTCGCGAACCGCGCCTGTCGGACCCCGCCCCCCTCACGGCCGAGCATGACCTTTCCGTTTTCGACTGCGGCGACCCCGTGCTGAACGACTGGTTGCGCCTTCGGGCCCTGAAGAATGAAAGCCGGTTTTCGCGCACCTACGTCGTATGCGCGGGCAATCGGGTCGTCGCCTATTTCTGCATCTCGGCCGGCGCGGTGGACCGTGCGGCGGCGCCCGGCAGAATGCGGCGCAATGCGCCCGACACGATCCCGGTATCGGTGATCGGGAGACTGGCGGTCAGCCGCGACCATGCGGGCAAGGGGCTCGGCGCGGACCTGCTTTCGGATGCGCTGCGCCGGATCGCGATGGCGTCGCAGAGCATCGGCATCGGTGCGGTTCTGATCCATGCCAGGGACGATGCGGCGAAGCGCTTCTATCTGCACTGCGCGGAGTTCATCGAATATCCCGAGGACAGCCGGACGCTGTTCCTGTCCATCGAAACCGTGGTCGCAGCCTTCAGTTAGGTTAGGGGAGTGAACGATGGGAGAAGCCAATATCCGGGGTCACCAATATCCGGGGTCAGGTCTTTTTTTGTGCGTGGCACTGAACGGAGATCAAGGCTGGGCATTGAGTTTCGGTGCGATGGCGCAACCTGGATTCGGAACGCGGCGCCAAGGAAAGCCGCTGCGATATCACTTTCCGCATGGCAGGATTGTCCCATGGACATCGACACCGACAAGATCGACGAGGCGATACTGGCGTTGCTGTGGCTGACCCTGCATGACGGCAATCGCGCGTGGAAGGGGTTCGACTGGGACGCGCTGGACCGCCTGCACCGCAAGGGCATGATCGGCAATCCGGCCGGGAAGGCGAAGTCGGTTCTGCGCACCGAAGCGGGGCGGCAACGCGCCGAGGACCTGTTCCGCGCGCTGTTCACGCGGACACCGTGAATGGGCTGGACTGCGATTGGCGCTCACTTTTCAAGCGTCCCGCCGTCCCTCCTCATCCCGACCTTCTCCTCCCTGGAGGAGAAGGGGCATAATCTTCTTGGGAGCATATCGCGGCGTCGGCCCCCCGCCCTTCCTCTCTTCCTTCAGGAGGAGAGGATCGAGGTGAGGAGGTGGCTGCCCTTGCCGCCTCGCCACCGTCAAACACAGAGACGAACCTCCTACTCCGCCGCCGCCCCCGCATCCAGCCCGCCCTTTTCCACGATGAACCGGGCGATTTCCTCCACGCCCTGGTTGTCCTTCAGGTTGGCGAACAGGAAGGGGCGGTCGCCGCGCATTCTTTTCGAATCCCGTTCCATCACGCCAAGGTCGGCGCCGACCAGCGGGGCGAGGTCGGTCTTGTTGATGACCAGCAGGTCGGAGCGGGTGATGCCCGGGCCGCCCTTGCGCGGGATCTTGTCGCCGGCCGACACGTCGATGACATAGATCGTGATATCGGCCAGTTCGGGCGAGAAGGTGGCGGCCAGGTTGTCGCCGCCGGACTCGATGAAGATCGCCTCCAGCGCCGGGAAGCGTTCCCACATGTCGCGGACGGCGGCGAGGTTGGCCGAGGCGTCCTCGCGGATCGCCGTGTGCGGGCAGCCGCCGGTTTCCACCCCCATGATCCGGTCGGGCGCGAGCGCGCCGGAGCGGGTGAGGAATTCCGCGTCTTCCCTTGTGTAGATGTCATTGGTGATCGCGGCGATGTCGTAGGTATCGCGCAGGCGCTTGCACAGCCGGTCCAGCAGCGCGGTCTTGCCGGTGCCGACGGGACCGCCGACGCCGATGCGGAGGGGTGATTTCATGATCGGAACAACCTCGTATATTGGGTTTCGTGTTGCATGGAACACCAGTCGACCATCGGCGCGGCGGCGCCGAAATCGTCCGGGTCGCGGGAAAGCGATGCCGCAACGGCGGCAATGATGGCGGG
Organism: Alphaproteobacteria bacterium; assembly: GCA_040905865.1. Lineage (NCBI taxonomy): Bacteria > Pseudomonadati > Pseudomonadota > Alphaproteobacteria > Alphaproteobacteria bacterium. Next base: position 43,049 of record JBBDQU010000025.1, on the reverse strand, counting down.
CTCCAGACCGGCCAGCGCGCGCTGCCCGTCGCTCTGCCCCAGCGGCACGATCCGCACCGCCGCCGAAACCAGGTTCGCCGCCAGCGCGTGCAGGAAGGCGGTCAGCGCCGGGCGCAGCGGCACGCGGATCGACGCCGCCGCGACCGCGACGGCCACCGCGTAGGCCGGCCTGCGGTCGATGGCGGACAGGTGCCGCATGGCGTCCAGCACGGCGGGATCCGCCGCCGTGCCCAGCACCGTGTCGAGGAAGGCCGTGCCCTGCGCCGTGCTTTCCAGCGCCATCTCCCGGCTGCCGCGCGTGGCGTTCGCCCGTTCGACGGTCGGCGCCAGATCGCCCGCGCCGGCGACCGCCCGCCAGGTGTCGCGGAACAGGTCGGCATCGATGCGTCCCGCGCCATGGCCGACGATGCCCTCGATCCAGCGCCGCAGCCCCGCGCCGTCGGCGACGAGCCCGGCTTCGATGGCGTATTCGACGCCGTGGGAATAGCCGAACGCACCGACCGGGAAGCCCGGCGACAGCCAGGTCATCAGCCGGTACAGGCCGGATTCGCCGAGCGCGCCGTCAGCGGTCATGGGGGTGATCGTGGCTGTGGGAATGGCCATGATCGTGATCGTGGTCATGGTCATCGGCGTGATCGTGGTCGTGGTCGTGATGGCCATGCCCGCCGGGGGATTCATAGGCGCCGGGTTCGGGCGTGAAGGGCCCGTCCCGTTCCGTCACCGTCGCGCCGATGCCGCGCAGCATGGCGACCAGCACATGGTCGCGCCGGATCCGCACCCGCCCGTCGGGCAGCACCTGGATCGGCGTGTGCCGGTTGCCGAGATGCCAGGCGATGCGCGCCGTCTGCGCCGGGGTGTCGCCGCGGGCGTCGGCGACCGGTTCGTCGGCGGCGCGCACCGCGATGATGCCGCCACCCTCGATCCGCAGCCCGTCGCCGTCGTCCAGCCGCGTCGCATCCGCCAAGTCGAGCAGGAAGGGCGCGCCGGCATCGTCGGTCAGGCGGATGCGGCGGCGGTAGCGGTCGTCGAAATCCAGCGTGACACTCGCCACCGCGTCGTCCCGCGACCACTGCCCCGCCGCCAGTTTTTCGACCGCCCGGCGCATGGTCAGAACAGGAAGTAGCGCTGGGCCATGGCGAGTTCCGTCGCCGGCTCGCAGACCAGCGATACCCCATCGGCCCGCACCTCGTAGGTTTCCGGGTCGACCTCCATCGTCGGCGTATAGTCGTTCAGCACCATGTCCTTCTTGGCGATGCCGCGAATGCCGTGCACCGGCAGGATCATCTTCTGCAGGCCGAGCATCTCCGCCGTGCCGTTGGCGACGGCCGCGGCGGACAGGAAGGTCGCCGAGCTTTGCGTCATCGCGCGGCCGAAGCTGGCGAACATCGGGCGGTAATGCACCGGCTGCGGCGTCGGGATCGAGGCGTTCGGGTCGCCCATCGCGGCGGCGGCGATGGAGCCGCATTTCAGCACCAGGTCGGGCTTCACGCCGAAGAACATCGGCTTCCACAGCACCAGGTCGGCCAGCCTGCCGACCGCGACCGACCCCACATGATCGGCCATGCCGTGGGTCAGCGCCGGATTGATCGTGTATTTCGCGATATAGCGCCGGGCGCGCAGGTTGTCGTTGTCGCCCTTCTCGCCCGGCAGCCGGCCGCGCTGCTTCTTCATCTTGTCGGCGGTCTGCCAGGTGCGCATGATCACCTCGCCGACCCGGCCCATCGCCTGGCTGTCCGAGGCGATAATCGAGAACGCGCCGAGATCGTGCAGGATGTCCTCCGCCGCGATGGTTTCGCGCCGGATGCGGCTTTCGGCGAAGGACACGTCCTCGGGAATCCGCGCATCGAGATGATGGCAGACCATCAGCATGTCGAGATGTTCGTCCACCGTGTTGATCGTGAACGGCCGCGTCGGATTGGTGCTGGACGGCAGCACATTGGCTTCTCCGCACAGCTTGATGATGTCCGGCGCATGGCCGCCGCCCGCGCCCTCGGTGTGGAAGGCATGGATGCTGCGCCCCTTGAAGGCGGCGGTGGTGTTTTCCACGAAGCCGGATTCGTTCAGCGTGTCGGTATGGATCGCGACCTGGACGTCCATGTCCTCGGCCACCGACAGGCAGGTATCGATGGCCGCCGGGGTGGTGCCCCAGTCCTCGTGCAGCTTCAGCCCGCAGGCGCCCGCATTGACCTGTTCGACCAGCGCTTCCGGCCGCGAGGCATTGCCCTTGCCGAAGAAACCGATATTGACCGGCAGCCCCTCCGCCGCCTGCATCATCCGCCCCATATGCCAGGGGCCGGGGGTGCAGGTGGTGGCGTTGGTGCCGTCCGCCGGGCCGGTGCCGCCGCCCAGCATCGTGGTAATGCCGGAATAGAGCGCGTCGTCGACCAGTTGCGGGCAGATCCAGTGGATATGCGCGTCGATCCCGCCGGCGGTGACGATGCGCCCTTCCCCGGCGATGGCTTCGGTGCCGGGGCCGATGACGATGTCCACGCCCGGCTGCGTATCCGGGTTGCCCGCCTTGCCGATACCGACGATGCGGCCGTCGCGGATGCCGATATCGGCCTTGATGACGCCCCAGTGGTCGAGGATCAGCGCGTTGGTGATGACCGTATCGACGGCGCCGCCCGCCCGGCTGACCTGCGACTGGCCCATGCCGTCGCGGATCACCTTGCCGCCGCCGAACTTCACTTCCTCGCCGTAAATGGTGCGGTCTTCCTCGACCTCGATGATCAGGTCCGTATCGGCCAGCCGAACCCTGTCGCCGATGGTCGGCCCGTACATGGCGGCATAGGCGCCGCGTTCGATCCTGTATGGCATCGTCCTATCCTTCCAGCCTGCCCTGAACGGCGGCGTTGAACCCGTATACGATCCGGTCGCCGCCATAGGGGATCAGCGACACCTCACGCGTCTGGCCCGGCTCGAACCGCACCGCCGTGCCCGCCGGGATATCGAGCCGCTGGCCGCGCGCCGCGGCCCGGTCGAATTCCAGCGCGCCGTTGACTTCGAAGAAATGGTAGTGCGAGCCGACCTGCACCGGCCGGTCGCCGGTATTGGCTACTTTCAGGGTGGTGACCGGGCGGCCCGCGTTCAGTTCGATCTCGCCAACGGCGGTGATGATTTCTCCGGGGATCATGTCAGGCCTTTCTCAGCGGATCGGGTCATGGACGGTGACCAGCTTGGTCCCGTCGGGGAAGGTCGCCTCGACCTGGATGTCGTGGATCATCTCGGCGATGCCGTCCATCACCTGGTCGCGGGTCAGCACGGTGCCGCCCGCCTGCATCAGTTCTGCGACGGAGCGGCCGTCGCGCGCGCCCTCGACCACGAAATCGCTGATCAGCGCGATGGCTTCGGGGTAGTTCAGCTTGACCCCGCGTTCCAGCCGGCGGCGCGCGACCATCGCGGCGGTCGCGACCAGCAGCTTGTCCTTTTCTCGTGGCGTCAGATGCACGGCTTCATCCTCCCCTATCGGTTACATATGCCAGAGGCGCGGCAGGGCGGCGGGCAGTCCCGCCGTTTCCTGCCGGAAGGCTGACCAGAAATTACCGAATGCGCGGCGCAATGTGAACGCATCCCGGCCCAGCCAGCGCATAATCAATACCCCGTTCACCAGCGTCGCGCCGCCGCGCAGGCTGTCGCCTTCCGCGCCCAGCGCCGCGCGGGCGAATTCGAGCCGTTCGGCGGCGTCATCGCCGGCGTATACCACCGTCGCGCAGGCGATTGCACCGTCGAACCCGGCCGGATGCGCCAGCACCGCCGCCAGCGGGGTTTGCATGTGCAGCGCATCGGCCCAGACCAGCCTGCCGTCGCGGCGGATTTCCCAGACGTCGCGGACCAGCCCGCCGGTGACGGTTTCGCCGCGCGCGATCCGGCCGAAGACCAGCATTTCCCCGGCCAGCACCCGCGCGCCCGTTACGGTATCGATCCGCGTCCGCCGGCGCATCCGCGTGCCCTCGAACAGGATGGTTTCCTGCGGCAGGTATTCCAGCCAGGACCCCGCATCCGCGCGCAGCGCGACCTCGATCCGGCAATCCGTCCCGGCGGAGCGGTAAACCTTCTCCGCCGCCTGGCCGAGCACCATCGCCAGCGCGTCCGCTTCCAGCGTTACGTCCACATCCAGCCGGTCGCCGCCGACCAGCCCGCCCGACGTGGTCACCAGCACCGCCAGTGGCGGCTCCCCCGGCGCCGGGTTCGGAAAGACGACCCGCAGCGGGTCATGGTGGTAAAGATCGGCAAGGCGCGTCACGCGACCGTCATGGCGGAAGGCGATCCGCGCCGCGCCATGCGACAGGTTGACGGGATCAGACCGTAAGGTAGCGACGGACATCCGCTTCCACCATGTCGTCCTTCCTGCCCGACAGCACGACCTCGCCACGATCCATGACGACGAAGGCGTCGGCGAGATCGCGCGCGAATTCGAAATACTGCTCGACCAGCACGATGGCCATTTCGCCCTGATCGGCGAGAAGGCGGATGATGCGTTCGATATCCTTGATGATCGACGGCTGGATGCCTTCGGTCGGCTCGTCCAGCAGCAACAGGCGCGGCCGGGTCACCAGCGCCCGCGCGATGGCAAGCTGCTGCTGCTGGCCGCCGGACAGGTCCCCGCCACGGCGGCCCAGCATGTCGCGCAGCACCGGGAACAGCTGGTAGATATCGTCGGGGACGTGGCGCAGGGCGCGCGGCACGGCGGCATAGCCGGTTTCCAGGTTTTCCTCGACCGTCAGCAGCGGGAAGATTTCCCGGCCCTGCGGCACATAGGCGATGCCACGGGCGGCGCGGTCATAGGGCGCCAGCGTCGTCACGTCGGATTCCTCCCAGACCATCGACCCGCCGGCGACGCCCTGCTGCCCGGCGATGGCGCGCAGCAGGCTGGTCTTGCCGACGCCGTTGCGACCCATGACGCAGGTGACAGCGCCCTTTTCCGCCGTCAGGTCGACACTGCGCAGCGCCTGGCTGGCGCCGTAGAAGAGATCCAGCCCGGTTACCTGCAACATCGCTCAGCGCCCCAGATACACTTCGACAACCCGTTCATCCTTCTGCACGCTGGCCAGCGAGCCTTCGGCCAGCACCGTCCCTTCATGCAGCACCGTAACCCGGCAGTCCAGCGCGCGCACGAATTCCATGTCGTGCTCGACCACGACGACCGACCGGTCGCCGGCGATATTCTGCAGCAGGATCGCCGTCTGCTCGGTTTCCGCGTCGGTCATGCCGGCGGCCGGTTCGTCGACCAGCAGCAGTTCCGGTTCCTGCATCAGCAGCATGCCGATTTCGAGCCATTGCTTCTGGCCGTGCGACAGGTTCCCCGCGATCATGTCCCGCTGTTCGATCAGCATGATGGTTTCCAGCACCGCGTCGATCCGGTCGCGCTGTTCGCCGTTCAGCCTGAACAGCAGCGAGGCCAGCACCCTGCGATTGCCCGCCAGCGCCAGTTCCAGGTTATCGAAGACGCTCTGGCGTTCAAAGACGGTCGGCTTCTGGAACTTCCGGCCGATCCCCAGATTGGCGATCCTGGCTTCGTCCATCCGGGTCAGGTCGATATTGCCGCGGAAAAACACCTGCCCCTCATCGGGCCGGGTCTTGCCGGTGACCACATCCATCATCGTCGTCTTGCCCGCGCCGTTCGGGCCGATGATGGCGCGCAATTCGCCGGTATCGACATAGAAGCTGAGGCTGTTCAGCGCCTTGAACCCGTCGAAGCTGACCGACACGCCGTCCAGGTAGAGGACGGTATCGGATCGGGAAATATCCGCGACAGGATTCATGCCGTTTTCTCCTCGATGCGGGAATCCCGCGCGACGCGGCCCGGCAGTTTGAAGCTGGGCAACGCGCCCACCAGCCCCTTCGGCAGGAACAGCGTCGAGAGAATGAAGATGCCGCCCAGCATGAACAGCCACAGTTCGGGCAGCGCGCCGGTGAAATAGGTCCGGGCATAATTGATCAGGATCGCGCCAAGCACCGCGCCATACAGCGAGCCGCGCCCGCCGACCGCGACCCAGATGACGATCTCAATCGAATTGGCCGGGGAAAATTCGCTGGGGTTGATGATCCCGACCTGGGGCACGTAGAGCGCGCCTGCGACCCCCGCCAGCATCGCCGACACGGTAAAGACGAACAGCTTGTAGTATTCGACCCTGTAGCCGAGGAAGCGGACCCGGCTTTCCGCATCGCGGATCGCAACCAGCACGCGCCCGGTGCGCGAACAGATGATGAAACGGCAGATCAGGTAGGCGCCGGCGACCGCCATCGCCGACATGACGAACAGCCACAGCCGCGTGCTGTCCGCCTGCAGGTCGAAGCCGAGCACGTCCTTGAAGTCGGTCAGCCCGTTATTGCCGCCGAATCCCATGTCGTTGCGGAAGAACGCCAGCAGCAGCGCATAGGTCATCGCCTGGGTGATGATCGAGAGGTACACGCCGGTCACCCGGGAACGGAAGGCAAACCAGCCGAACAGCAGCGCCAGCAGACCCGGCACCACCATCGCCATGATCGCGGCGAAGGCGAAACTGTCGAAGCCGTACCAGTACCAGGGCAGCTCCTTCCAGTTCAGGAAGACCATGAAATCCGGCAGTTCCGCGTTGCCGTAATTTCCCCGGTCGCCGATTTCCCGCATCATGTGCATGCCCATGGCATAACCGCCCAGCGCGAAGAACGCGCCATGGCCGAGGCTGAGAATGCCGCAATAGCCCCAGATCAGGTCGACGCTGAGCGCCAGCAGCGCGAAGGTCATGTATTTGCCGAGCAGGCTGACGATATAAGTCGGCACATGCACCGCCGACCCTGGATCGGTCATGGTGTTCAGCAACGGCACCGCGACGGCGGCGACGACAAGCAGGGCCAGCATGATCTGTCCGCCGCGATCGCCGCGGATAAAGCCGAATGGCGTATCGTTGCGCATCATGATTCAATCGCCCGGCCACGCAGCGCGAACAGCCCGCGCGGTCGTTTCTGGATGAAGAGGATGATGGCGACCAGCACCAGGATCTTGGCCAGCACCGCGCCCACTTCGGGTTCGAGCAGCTTGTTGACGATGCCCAGCGTGAAGGCGCCGACCAGCGTGCCCCAAAGGTTCCCGACACCGCCGAAGACAACGACCATGAAGGAGTCGATGATGTAAGCCTGCCCCAGGTTGGGGCTGACATTGTCGATCTGGCTGAGCGCCACCCCGGCCATGCCCGCGATGCCGGAGCCAAGCCCGAAGGTCATGGCGTCGGTCATGCCGGTGCGGATGCCCATGGAGGCAGCCATCTCGCGGTTCTGCGTCACCGCGCGGATACGCAGCCCGAAGGTCGTGCGCTTGAGCAGCAGGGCGATAAGCCCCAGCACCAGCAGGCTGAAGACGATGATCCATATCCGGTTATAGGTCAGCAGCAGCCCGTTGGTGATTTCGAGCGAGCCGCTCATCCATGACGGATTGCCGACCTCGCGGTTGGTCGGACCGAAAATCGTCCGCACCGTCTGTTGCAGGACCAGGCTGATCCCCCATGTGGCGAGCAGGGTTTCCAGCGGCCGGCCATAGAGATAGCGGATGACGCCGCGTTCGATTCCAACCCCCGCCAGCGCCGACACCAGGAAGGCGGCGGGAATTGCGACGAGCAGCGAATAGTCGAACAGGCCAGGGAAACTGTTGCGGAAGACTTCCTGCACCGCGAAGGTCGTATAGGCGCCGAGCATGACCAGTTCGCCATGCGCCATGTTGATGACCCCCATGACGCCGAACGTGATCGCCAGCCCGACGGCCGCCAGCAGCAGCACCGAACCGAGGCTGATTCCCTGGAAGATGCCCTCGACGCCATGCAGGAAGGCGAGCCGGCTTTCGAGTTCGTCCAGCGCTTCCACGACAGCCTCGCGAACCGCCGCGTCGGCCTCGACCGGTTTGCCGTCGCCATCGACGGCGGCAATCTGGCTCAACAGCGCGCGCGTATCGGGACCGGCGTCCAGCGCCAGCGTTTTCACCGCGTCGATCCGCACGGCGGAATCCGTGGCATGGGTCAGGTTGACCGCCGCGAGCGCCCGTTCCATCGCGGTCCGGACAGTGGCGTCGCTTTCCCGCGCCAGGGCCTTGTCGAGCATTGGCCCCATTTCCATGGTCCGCGCCTTGAAGACATCGTCAGCCGCCCGCCGCCGGGCCGCAGGGTCGTCGCTCATCAGCACCAGCCCGCCAAGCGCGCCGCGGATGATGCCGCGCAGCCGGTTGTTGACCCGGATTTTGGTAATGTCCTGCGACGACACTTCGGCCACCGGCGCCAGCGTCAGCGGCGCCCGCAGGATATAGACATTGCCCTTGCGCTCGCCAATGACGACGGAATTATCGGATTTGACGGTATAGAGATTACCCTCGACCATTGCCTCCAGGACCGGTCCGGCGCGCTTGTCGCCGCTGGCGCCCAGCGCCTCGATCGCGGATATCTTGTCGTCGAAGCCATTCGCCGCCAGCCCGGCGACAGTCTTTTCCAGCGTCGCCTCATCGGCCGCCAGCGCCGGCAACCCGCCAAATCCGGAAAGGAGCATCGACAGGACAAGGCATATCCTGAGCCTCCCAAGGTACGTGATCATTTTTATGCCGCCAGGATTGCTTCCGTGGATGAGGAAGTCAGAACTCGGTACGGGAAAGTACTTCAAACAGCGCCGTATCGTCCGCCGGGTCACGGGCCTTGTCGTGACCCGGCGGATGATGACGGATCAGCCCTACTGCATCATCATGCCGTATTTCGGCTTCTCGCAGTTGCCGCAGACCCAGGGATAGGTCCAGTCGGCGGTCAGTTTCGCGCTTTCCGGAATGAAATCCGACCAGGCGTCGCCAATGACTTCGCCATCGGTCTTCCAGACCGTATCGAATTGGCCATTGTCCTGGATCTCGCCGATCAGCACCGGCTTGGACAGGTGGTGGTTGGTGTTCATCACCGCGACGCCGCCGGTCAGGTTGGGGACCGTCTGGCCGTACATGGCCTGGCGAACCGCATCCACATCGGTGGTGCCGGCCTGCTTGACCGCCTGCACCCACATCTGGAAGCCGATATAGGTCGCTTCCATCGGATCGTTGGTCACGCGCTTCGGATCCTTGATGAAGGCGTGCCATTTCTTGATGAAGGCCGAATTGGCTTCGCCTTCGACGCTCATGAAGTAGTTCCAGGCGGCGAGATGGCCGACCAGCGGGCCCGTGTCGAGACCGGCGAGTTCTTCCTCACCGACCGAGAAGGCGACGACCGGGATATCCTCGGCCTTGATGCCCTGGTTGCCCAGTTCCTTGTAGAACGGCACGTTGGCATCGCCATTGATAGTCGATACGACGGCGGTCTTCTTGCCGGCGGACGCGAATTTCTTCACATCGGCGACGATGGTCTGCCAGTCGGAATGACCGAACGGGGTGTAGTTTTCCATGATGTCGTCATCGCTGACGCCCTTGGAATGCAGGAATGCCCGCAGGATCTTGTTGGTCGTGCGCGGGTAGACGTAATCCGTGCCGAGCAGGACCCAGCGCTTGGCGGCGCCGCCTTCCTCGCCCATCAGGTATTCCACGGCCGGGATGGCCTGCTGGTTCGGCGCCGCGCCGGTATAGAACACGTTGCGCGAACTTTCCTCGCCTTCATACTGCACCGGATAAAACAGCATGCTGTTCAGTTCCTCGAACACCGGCAGCACGGATTTGCGGGACACGGATGTCCAGCAGCCGAAAACCGCCTGGACCTTCTCCTTTTCGATCAGTTCGCGCGCCTTCTCGGCGAACAGCGGCCAGTTGGATGCGGGATCGACGACAACCGCCTCGACCTTCTTGCCGAGCAGCCCGCCATTCTTGTTGAGGTCGTCGACGAGCATCAGGACGGTGTCCTTCAGGGTCGTTTCACTGATCGCCATGGTTCCCGAAAGCGAGTGCAGGACGCCAACCTTGATCGTGTCCTGCGCCTGCGCGGGCGCCGCAAGCGTTACTCCGGCCAGGGCGCCCGCAATTGTGGCTCCCTTGATATACCGGCTGATTTTCCCCATTGCTTAATCCTCCAAAGGTTATATTCACGGAGCACAGGGTAGCAACGCTCGTGCCAAGCAACGGGCCCGGTTCAAATTTTAAAGTAACGTATTGTTTACAAATACTATTTTATGACCAAAATTGATTTGGCAATCCTCAAAACCTTCATGTCTGCCTAAAAAACAGACATGTGCGCCACCGCACATTTTATGTGCTGCGCCAAACGGGAACGTAAAGCATTGATTGAAATAGCAAATAAAAATTGCATAGTTTTTAACCATTAAAGTTTTTTGCCTGCTTTTTATACAATCAAGCGGCCGAAGACACCTACAATCGATCGTTGCGGTAATCGAAGATGACCGGAATTACATTCGGTCGTCCGATTTTTTCGGCCCGGATCGCCGGTGCGTCCTGCGGCCGTTTCCGGGACCCGTCCGCCGGGAACCACGGAAAGTTGTCATGTTCGACTGATGCGGCGCCGTCAACATCCGATCCGCACAGCAAAAAAAGCGGCAAGTTTATTTACCATTACTGTTATTCGTGCATTCATGTTGAATTACGATTATAGTAATATACGTCGACTAGACTAAAAGGCGGCTAGAGTCAGAGGTTTGGCATGGCGCGCAGTACAAACAGAAGCCTGAGCGGTCCGGAAAAAGCCGCTGTCATGATGCTTGCCCTGGGCGAGGAACGCGCCGGTCCGCTGCTGGAGCGGCTCGACAGCGAGGAAATCCGCGACCTCAGCCAGGCCATGGTCACGCTCGGCACCATTGAATCCAATACGGTCGAACAGATCTTCGTCGAGTTCACCGAGAGCCTGTCCTCCACGGGATCGCTGCACGGCTCCTATGACAGCACCGAACGGCTGCTGACCTCGATCCTGCCTGAAGACAAGGTCAAGGGCATCATGGAGGAAATCCGCGGCCCCGCCGGCCGCACGATGTGGGACAAGCTGGGCAATGTGAACGAATCCGTCCTGGCCAACTACCTGAAGAACGAATACCCGCAAACCGTCGCAGTGGTGCTGACGAAGATCCGCCATGAGCATGCGTCGCGCGTGCTGGGCGCATTGCCGGAATCCTTCGCCATGGAAGTCGTCATGCGGATGCTGCGCATGGAATCGGTGCAGCGCGAAGTCATCGACGATATCGAACGCACCCTGCGCAACGAATTCATGGCCAACCTGTCCGCGACCTCGCAGGCGGACAGTCATGAGATGATGGCGGAAATCTTCAACAGCCTGGACCGGCCGACGGAGAACCGCTTCATGACCCTGCTGGAGGAGCGCAACCGGGATTCGGCGGAGAAGATCAAGGCGCTGATGTTTACCTTCGAGGATCTGGCGCGGCTCGACCCGGGCGGCGTTCAGACGCTGTTGCGCGCCGTCGACAAGGACAAGCTGGGCATCGCCCTGAAGGGCGCATCGGATTCGCTCAAGGACCTGTTCTTCTCCAACATGTCGGAGCGTGCGGCCAAGATCATGCGCGAGGACATGGCCGCGATGGGCCCGGTCCGGCTGTCGGATGTCGACGAGGCTCAGCTGGAGATCGTCAATGCCGCCAAACAGCTTGCCGAACAGGGCGAACTCATCCTCAGCGAGAGCAACGACGAAGACGAACTCGTCTACTGATCTACTGATCCCTGCCGCCCGCGTTACCGCGAGAACCGCCCGATCAGCGGCGCCCCCGTCCACAGCGTCACCGGATGCGCCAGCGCCAGGAAAATGGCGAGCATCGCGGCGAAATGGATGCCCGTATAGGGCACCCATCGTATGACGCCGTCTTCCTTCGGCTGCCGGCCCGCCAGAAGGCAAAGGCAAGGACCGCAACGGCCGCCGCCAGAACCAGGAGGGTCTGCGTCAACCGGCGGCCTGTCCCAGCCAGATCCGGACCGCCTGCGCCGCCGCATCCGCGCCGCGGTCCGAGATTTCCTCATCCGACAGGGTGCTGAGCGGATGCTGGATCACGACCGGCACGAGACCCTCCATGCCCAGCGCGGCGCGCTGGACTTCGGCTTCATGTTTGAATTCGGTCGTCACGACCACCGCGGTCGCCCGGTCCTGGCCTTCGAGGCTGATGGCGTCATGCATACAGCACGACGTACAGGAGCCTCAGTCGCCGATGGCGGTCAGCACAATATCGCTGTCCGCTATGATCTCCCCGAGCAGGTGCGGGTCGGCGTTCTTCGAGAAGCTTTCCTTCTCGTAGAAGGTGACGCTGGCGAATTCCGTATCGGCTTCCAGCGCCTTCACGGTCGCGCGCAGCAGTTTGTTGCCGTTCCATTTGCGATTGCTCAGCACGCCGAGCCGCAAGCCGGCCAGGGTATTGTGGCGGCGGCCGATCGGAATCGCCTCCGCCTCGACCACGCCGCGCGGGTCGAACACGGCAATACCGCTGTTGGGGGTATCGAGTGGCATGGTATCTCCCGTCTGATCGTTACAGGTAACAGGTTCCGTCAACGCATTGCGGTCCGCCGCCCGGCGGCGACTTGCCGTTGATTTCACGCAGCACCGGGCTGGCCATATGGCCCCAGCCGGGAATGAAGGCGGAAAACCGCCCGGCTTCGCCGCCGGCGCAGAAGAGATGGATGTGATCCGGCGTCGGCACCACCGGAATCCGGTCGCCATCGCGGCGGCTGTACCATTTCGGCAGGCTCCGGTTATAGACCTTGCCGTAGCGGTGCTGGAACGCGACATCGCCGAATTTGTTATGCGCCTGGTACCACAGATAATGCCGGATATCGTGGCGTTTCCATTCGTATTTCGCCATCACCCGGGCATGTTCCGGTCCCAGCACGACGGCGCAATGGCCGGAACTGACCGCGTTGTTGTGCGCGATGGTGCTCATCGCCGAAACGATGCTGTCGAGGATGCCCTCGGGATCGTTGGCGACATGGTTGGTGACACTGTGCGGCGGTTCCGCCGGCATCACGAAGACGGTTGAATCCGTTTCCTCGAACCCCTTGTCGACGTGATAGGGCGCGATGCAGCCTACCTCCTCGTTCTCGGCGATGCAGTAAGTGTATTTGCCGGGATGACCCAGGGTGCTCTTGTCCAGTTCACCCGGCCAACCGCCGCCGGCATTCAGCAGGATCATTCGGATCGCCCGGCCGATGGTCGCATTGGCGCGGTTGCCCGAACCGAAGACGTTATGGCCCGAATTCATGCCGATTGCATTGCGGATCGGGCCGTTCACCACCAGCAGCGGCGCCGCCATATGGGTCGTCGCCTGCACCCCGTGCAGGTTGAACGCCTGCGAAGTCAGCGCCAGCATCGCCGCGCGCACCACCGGCGCATAGGACGGCAGGCAGCCGGCCATCACCATATTGACCGCCAGCACCTGCCGGGTCAGCCCGCCCCAGCGCGGCGGCACCCGGCATTCCAGGTAGTCGGGATCGCCGCCCAGCGCTTCCAGCATCGCCTCGACCTTGTCCGGCGTCGGCGGCACGACGGGAAACCCGTCGGAAAAACCCTGCGCATAATACCATTCAACCAGGTCGGTATCGTCGGCGACGCGCCCGTTCGACGGAAACGCCTGTGTGGTGACTGCCGCATCGCTGCTCATGACTTCCATCCCCGGCCGGTTGGTCTGGTAAAATCCGAGGGCGCAGTATGCGTCACGGGATATCTTATTATCAATACTTTATGTATAACGATTATTATTCCATAATTGTTATTAATCTTAATTTCCATCGGAGCCGTCACATGGACTCAGGCCCCCCGGAACTCGGCACCCGCCAGTTGCGCGCCGTCACCACCCTGGCGCAGTTCGGCAGTTTCGTGGCGGCGGCCAGCCATCTGGACATATCGCAACCCGCGCTGACGCGGACGATCAAACAGGTCGAGGCGGCGCTGGGGGTCGACCTGTTCGCCCGCACGACCCGCCATGTGGCGCTGACGGCCGCGGGGCGGGAATTCGTCCCCGTCGCCGAACGCCTGCTCGGCGACCTGACCCTGGGCATCCGCAACATGCAGGACCTGGCGGGGCGGCAGCGCGGCCAGTTGATCGTCGCATCGCTGATGTCGGTCGCCTACAGCGTGCTGCCGCCGGTCATCGCCGCCTACCGGACACGCTATCCCGCCATCCAGATCCAGCTGCGCGAAAACGTCCAGGCGCTGGTGCATGAGGACGTCCGGACCGGAATCGCGGATTTCGGCATCGGCGATGTCGATACCCTGCACGGCGCTGTCGCCGGGGAGTTGCTGCGCAGCGAAACCTTTACCGTCGTCATGCCCCGGAATCACCGGTTGTCCGGTCGGAAAAGCATCGCCATGGCGCAGTTGCGCGGCGAAACGGTGATATCGCTGACCCCGGAGGCGGGCATTCGGCGGATAATCGATACCGCCGCGGTCGCGGCCGAGGTGTCCACCGCCTATGATATCACGGTCAACCAGTTCGCGACGCTGTACCGTTTCATCCGCGAGGGGCTGGGAGTCGCCATCGTCCCGGCCGGCGCGGCCCCGGCGGCGGACGACCCGGCGCTGGGCGCCGCGCCGCTGGCCGAGCCCGGAATCACCCGGCGGGTGGGCCTGCTGACCAGCCGGGACCGCGCCCTGTCGCCGGCCGCGCAGGGATTCCTGGACCTGCTGCGGCCCGCCTTCGCGGGAAAATGAATTGGCGGAAGAGCGTGGGAGTCGAACCCACCAGGCACGTTGAACGCCCCTCAACGGTTTTGAAGACCGAGCGCCCCACCGGGGAACGATGCTCCTCCACCGCTGGTTTTATTGCGTTATATCGAAACAGTCACGCGGCAAAATCGCTTGCCAACCACAAAGGCGCCCCGTCTCCGGAAAAAAGCCGCCCGGTTTTTGCTGAAATACCTGCCGTAGGTGTTCCCTGCCGCCCCATCGGCACCCGGAGCGCGCCCGAGGTCGACGCTTATACCAGACACTTTCTGGTTCCGTTTGACTTCGATTGACACGATGCCCGAAACCGGGGCAGTCTTCCCGTATTAACGGCAGGATGGACAGCTTTTAGAAGCCTGCAGTCTGAACGCAGCATGATACTTGGGGGAGTAACTGAGATGCTCAAGCCGGTTCTTCGTTTCGTATTCGCAACCGTTGCAATCGCCGCTTTACCGGTGACTGCAACCTTCGCGCAAAGCGGCAATGCCATTCCGGACTTGCCCAAGTCGACCTGGAAGCCTGATCGCGCCGTGGAATTTGTCGTCCAGGCAGCGCCTGGCGGCGGCAGCGATCTGTTCGCCCGCACCATGGCCAGCATCTTGGCAAAGGAAGGTCTGGTCGATGTACCGATCAATGTCGTCAACAAACCGGGCGGCAGCGGCGCGGTCGCTTATTCGTATGTGAATACCAAGAAGGGCGATCCGCATGTCATTGCGACCGCGACTAGTTCCTACCTCACGACTCCCATCCAGGGACATTCGCCGGTCAGTTACAAGGATTTCATCAACGTCGCTGTCCTGTGCGTCGAGGATTACGTGGCTGTCGTGCGCACCGAGTCTCCCTACAAGACGCTGAAGGATCTCGTTGAAGCGGCGAAGCAGAAACCGAACGGCATCCGCATCGGCGGCAGCAGCGTCGGTTCATCCGACAATATCATCGAAAATCGCCTGGAAAAGGCCGCGGGAATTCAGCTCAACTATATCGTATTCAACAGCGGCGGCGAAGCGAACGCGGCCCTGCTGGGCGGCAGCGTCGACATGGCAGGCCCGAATCCCAGCGAGGCCGCGCAGTTGGTTGCCGCCGGAAGGCTGCGGCCGCTGGCCATGCTGTCACCGGAACGGCTGGAGAACTGGCCCGATGTGCCGACGGCCCGCGAACAGGGTTACGATGTAACGCTGGAACAGCATCGCGGCGCGATCCTTCCGGCGGGTCTGACAGACCAGCAATCGCTGTTCTGGCAGAATGTCATGGTCGGCCTGTTCAAATCCGAAGGTTTCAAAAAATACATGGACGATAATGGTCTGCGCCCGCTGTTGCGGATCGGCGAGGATGCCGAAAAGTATATCGCCAATCAGCACCAGTATTATACCGAGATTCTCACGGAACTCGGCATCGCCAAGAAGCAGTAGGCAAAATGTCACAGCACAGGGCGCGCGGCGCGGGCATACGTTCATGACTCGCGCCGACGTCATTGCCGGCCTCCTGCTCGGGCTCGGATTCAGTGCCGTCATTTGGGAGGCAAGCAGCTTCCAGTACGGTACCGAGTTCGCGCCCGGGCCCGGCTTCGCGCCGATATGGCTCAGCGTCATCGGCCTGATCCTTACCGCACTGATGGTGGGCGTTGCGTTGACCAGCGCGCGGAAACCACAGCCGGCGGATGAAGGGGAAAATCCGGATGCGCTTGAACCGCATGGCCTGTTGCGCGTGGCGTTGGCTCTGGTCGGCCTTGTCGGATTCCTGATCCTCGTGCCCTGGGTCGGTCTCGCGATAGCACTCTTCTTCTTTCTGTTATTCCTTACGCTCGGCGTACAACGGCTGTCCTACACCGCGGCAATCGGAACAAGCGCGGCCACGGTCTGCTTCGTTTATCTGGTATTCGTCCTGTTTCTGGACGTGCCTGTGCCGAGCGGCCCCCTGGGCTTTTAAACCACCGGGAAGCTGGAATTCGCCATGGATTTGTTTAACGATCTGTTTCTCGGCTTTTCTATTGCGTTTACGCCGACCAACCTGATGTTCGCCTTCGCCGGCGTTTTTTTGGGCACCCTGATCGGCGCCCTGCCCGGAATCGGCCCGTCTGCCGGCGTTGCGGTGCTGCTGCCGGTGACGTTCGGCATGCCACCTGTCACCGCAATGATCATGCTGGCCGGCATCTATTACGGCGCAATGTACGGGGGCACCATAACGTCCGTCCTGATCAACACGCCCGGTGAATCGGCGTCGGTGATGACCACACTGGACGGGTATCAGATGGCGCTGAAAGGACGCGCCGGTGCAGCCCTTGGGATGGCCGCGATCGGTTCGTTCATTGCCGGCACCGTAGGCGTGGTTCTGCTGATGATTGCGGCGCCGCCCCTTGCCGAGTTTGCAATCACCTTCGGTCCACCGGAGTATTTTGCACTCATGCTGCTCGGACTTACGACGCTCGCGAGCCTGACAGGCGGGTCCATGATCAAGGGCCTGCTCATGGCGGTCGTCGGACTGACTCTCGGTACGATCGGCATCGACCTTATGATCGGCGCCCCCCGTTTTACCTTCGACAACGTAAACCTTCTGGACGGGCTTGATTTTCTCCCGGTCGCCGTCGGGCTTTTCGCCGTGGGCGAACTTCTCTTCAATATTTATCGTCCGATCCGTTCAAAGCCGATCAAGGCGAAATTAAGCGGGTTGCTCCCCACGCGGCAGGACTGGCGCGATTCAAGCGGCGCTATTACCCGCGGCACGGCTATCGGTTTCTTCGTGGGCATGCTGCCGGGCGCGGGCGCTACAATCTCCTCGTTCCTTGCCTATGCTACCGAAAAGCGGGTTTCCAAACGGCCCGAGAAGTTCGGTACCGGCGTCATAGAAGGCGTCGCCGCGCCGGAATCCGCGAACAACGCGGCATCCACCGGCGCGCTGATCCCCCTGATGGCGCTCGGCATTCCCGGGTCCGGCACGACCGCGGTAATGCTGGGTGCGCTTACATTATACGGCATGCAGCCCGGACCGCTGCTGATGAGCACCCATCCCGACGTGTTCTGGGGGCTTGTCGCCAGCATGTATATCGGCAACGTGATGTTGCTGATCCTGAACCTGCCGCTGGCCCCGATGTTCGCCAGTATCCTTCGGGTTCCCTACAGCATTCTGATTCCCATCATCATCGGCATTGCACTGTTCGGCGTCTACAGCGTGGAGAACAGTCTCTTCAACGTGGGCGTGACGATCGTCTTCGGCGGTATTGGTTTCGTCATGCGCCTGTACGGCTATCCGCCCGCGCCGCTGGTCCTTGCGCTGGTGCTTGGACCGATGCTTGAAAGAGCGATGCGGCAATCGTTGCAGATGTCGCTGGGCGAACTGGATATATTCGTGACCCGGCCGATCAGCGCCACGATCCTGGCGTTCGCGTTGGCCGCCGTCCTGTTTCCGTTCTTCGTCTGGCTGCGCCGGCTGCGTCGGGAGCGCCGCGGCGACGCGTAATTTGTCACAAGGAAGTATTCCGCCATACTGTCCGCCCGGAATGGCAAAGCCGCGTTCTGAGGCACATTACCTCCCGATGACACCCGACCGGTGGCGTATGCAGCACTCAACAAGTTCAGCAAACGCGACAGGAGCAACCGAACCATGAAAATCTGCATTTTCGGCATGGGCGCCGTCGGCGGGCATTATGCCGCCAAACTGGCCGCGGCCGGTCATGACGTCTCCGCCGTGGCGCGCGGCGCGAACCTCGAAAAGATCAAAAAGAACGACGTCGTGCTGCGCAGCGGCGACGACGTCCTCAGCGGCCCGGTGCGGGCATCGGACAACCCGGCCGACCTGGGCGCCCAGGATGTCGTGATATCGACCCTGAAGGCGAATTCGCTGGGCAGCCTCGCGGCCGGAATCGGTCCCCTGCTGGGGCCGGACACGCCGGTCATTTTCGCCCAGAACGGGATTCCCTGGTGGTACGATATGGGCCTGCCCGGCGATCGGCTGACGCCGCCCGACCTCGGCAGCCTGGACCCCGGCGGCGCGCTGCACAAGGCGGTGGCGCGCGAACGGATCATCGGCGCGGTCATCAATTCGCCGAACGAAATGGTCGAGCCGGGCGTCATCGTCCACACGAATCCGAAGCGCAACGCCCTGCTGCTCGGCGAAGTCGACAACCGCCAGACCGACCGGCTGGCCGAATTGCGCGGCGTGCTGGAAGGGGCAAGGATCGGGTCGCCGGTGGTGCCGGACCTGCGGTTCGAACTATGGTCGAAGCTGATGCTCAACATGACCGGTTCGATCCTGTCGCTGCTCACCGGTCACCAGGTCAGCGTCGTGCGCAAGCAACCGGCCATCGGCGAGGTTTTCCGTCGTCTGGCCGAGGAGGCCAAATCCATCGCCGGCGCCCACGGCGTCGATCTCAGCGGGACGTTCAATCCGGACACATTCATCGAGAATTCGCCGGACCATACCCCGTCGATCCGCCAGGACTACGATCTCGGCCGTCCGATGGAACTGGACGCCATACTGCTGATACCGATGCAGTTTGCCCGCGTCGCCGGCCTGGACACGCCCTGCCTCGATACGATTACGGCGCTCGCCGTACTGCAGGCGCAGGACAAGGGGCTGTACCCGAAACCGGCCTGACCGGCGGCCGCGGTCGCCCGCGAGCATGAACGCGGGTGGCGCGGCTATGCCGCCTGTTCGACGGTTTGCGAGTCGCCGGCGATGGTGGTGCGCCGCATGTCCCGCACCTCGGTCGTGTCGTTGTAGCGCCGCGCGCGGTGCATGACCTGCCGGTTGTCCCACATCACCAGGTCGAACTGCCGCCATTTGTGGCTGAAGACGAATTCGCGCCGGGTCGCATCCTCGTTCAGGTCGCGCAGCAGGATACGCGCCTCCGGCGTCGGCCAGCCGACGATCGCGCCCGCATGGGCGGACAGGTAAATGGACTTGCGGCCGGTCACGGGATGGGTCCGGACGAGCCGCTGGCGGGCCGGACGGAACCCGGCCTTTTCCTGCTCGCTCAATTCGTCGAAGCCGAGCGACCCGCGCGAGTACAGCAGCGAGTGCTCGCAGACCAGATCCTCGATCAGCGCCTTCATGTCGTCGTCCAGCGCGTCGTAGGCCGCGCGCATGTCGGCGAACTCGGTGTTGCCGCCGGTCGCGGGGATGACCCGCGCCGACAGCAGCGAGTACTTCGCCGGCACCACGCGGAACGAGCTGTCCGAATGCCACAGCATGTTGCCGAGGGCGAACAGGCGCCGCCGGTCATCCGCCGCCCGCACCCGGTTTTGCCTGTCGAGGTTCGAGATGTCGGCAATTTCCGGCCCCAGCCGGCCGAGCCCGTCGGCAATGTTGCTGACCGAATCCGGCCGCTCCAGGGGGCCGAAATTACGGCTGAACGCCTGCTGCTGTTCGTCGGTAATGTCCTGCCCGTGAAAGACCAGCACGGCGTATCTGTCCATGCCCGCCTCGATCGCCGCCACGTCTTCGGCTGATAGCGGCCGGCGCAGGTCGACGCCGTCGACTTCGCCGCCCAGGACCGGATGCAATGGCCGAATGGTCACACTCATGATATCGCGCGCTCCCCCGTCGCTTTCCCGTGATCCCGACGGATCAAGTCAAGCATTCCGCGGCGCCGTCCGCAAGACCGGATCAGTCCTGTTCCAGCCACGTCGCCGACCGGCCCTGATCGATCGGCATCACCGCGCCGGTCATGTCGAAGGACGAATCCTGGCACAGGAATACCGCCAGTTTCGCCACCCGATCCGGTTCGATGAATCCCATCGTCTGGCCCCGCATGCGCAGGAATTCCGTGACGGCTTCCTCGCGGGGCAGGCCCGATTCCGCGATGAATTCGGCGATCTTGATTTCCGTATTGGGGGTCAGCACGGAGCCGGGGCAGATCGCATTGCAGGTGACATTCCGGTCCAGCCGGGTTTCGGCGGCAATGGCGCGGGTCAGCCCGATCAGCCCGGTCTTGGCCGTAACGTAATCCGCCCGGCCGGACCGCGCGGCCAGCCCCATCACCGACGCGATGTTGACGATCCGGCCCCAGCCGCCGGCGCGCATGCCGGGCAGAACCCGCTGGATCAGGTAGAACGGCGCGGTAAGGTTGACCGCCAGCGCCTTGCGCCATTCGTCGCGCGGAAAATCCACCGCCGTATGAAAGTGCCGGATCACCGCATTGTTGACCAGGATATCGACCGAACCGAATGCCGCCAGCGTTGCGTCAGCCAGCGCATCGACCTCGTCCTCCCGCGACAGGTCGGCGCCGTGATAGCGCACCCGGACGCCCGTCGCCGCTTCCAGCGCCGCGCGGTCGCGTTCGATTTCGGCCGCATCGCCGAACCCGTTCAGCATCACGTCGCAGCCTTCGCCGGCCAGCGCCCGGGCAATCGCCTGGCCCAGCCCGCGGGTCGATCCCGTCACCAGCGCATGTCTGCCCGTCAGCATCGCTTCGTCCCCCCTATTGCGCCGCTGTGCCGGGCGCGATGAATTCGACCCTCAACCCCGCCCGGGATCGCGCACATCATGTGCCGGAAGGGGATCTCGCCAAGTGGTTCCGGCGCGATTCTCCGGCATCATGGAACGGGCGGCGCCGAGCGGCAAGCTCCGCCGGACCGGTGGCGACGGGCGAGACTCCTTACCGGTTGGTAGGATTTTACATAATTTATATTCAAGTTTTTTAATATGTTTATTCAATTAAATAAGTAATTATATACGATATTTGTTGACGTTACTTATATGCATTGTAATATTTACTTGTTATTTCCTCCTCCATTGAAATGATTCTGCTCTCTCCTGTCTCCTGCCCCGGCGCGCCATCAACTCCCCTCTCCTGATATATCGCGCCGGGGGTTTTTCCGTCCGGAATCACTGAATTGTCATCCTCCGGTCACGGCGGTTTCATGCGCCGGTGGCTTTATCCCCGCGACAAGAACCACTTCGCACGGGATACAGGCATCATGGCATTCATCGACGGATCAACGGATACCTTCAAGGTCTGGGTCGAATTCGACGGGTTCGGCGACCCGCAGCGCGCTGCCTGGGGCGTGCGTCCCCCGGAAAGCAGCGTCATCCAGATCGAAACCCCCGACATGTCGACCGCGCGCCGGGCGACCGCGGCCCTGAAGGCCACCATCCGCCACAGGCACAGCCTGTCGCCGGCGCTCGGCGCCTGCCTCAGCGGCGAATACTGACTACCGGATTGACAAGCCGCGTCCCGCCGGGCTCCCTTATGGCTGACTTTCATCGGGAGACGGACATATGGGTGCTGCATTTGACGAAATCATGGCCGTGCGCGGCCTCGGCATGCCGGAAAGCGGCGAGGTCGAAATTACGGGGGCGGACCCGGTCTATTCCACCAGGTTCAGGATCGGCGAAACCTGCGCCAATGTCGTCGCCGGGGTCGGCGTCGCGGTGAACGATATCTGGGAGCTGAAGACCGGGCGGCGGCAGAAGGCGACGGTTGACACCCGCCACGCCGCCGCCTCGCTGCGCAGCTCGCACAACCTCGTCAGGCAGCAGGACGACGGCAGTTGGACCGCACTGAACAGCCCCTCCATGATCCATATGGCGTCCATCACCCAGCCCTGGGAAACGAAGGACGGCCGCCACTTCCTGCCGCATTTCAACCTGCCGCACCTGCGCGACCGGGTGCAGGCTGTGCTGGGTTGCGAACTGACGCCGGAATCCGTCGCCGCCGCCGTCCGGACCTGGGATGCGATGGACCTGGAAGCCGCCATCGACGAGGCCCGCGCCTGCGGCGGCATGGTGCGCAGCAACGCGGAATGGCTCGATTGCGACCACGGCAGGGTGCTGACCGGCAAACCCATCGTCGAAATCATCAGGATCGGCGACAGCGACCCGGAACCTTTCCCGGAGGGCGGCCGGCCCCTTTCCGGCATCCGGGCGCTGGACCTGACCCGCATCCTGGCCGGCCCGATCGCCGGGCGGACCCTGGCGGAAAATGGCGCAGATGTGCTGATGGTCGCGGCCGGGCACCTGCCCCAGGTGCCGGAACACGTGCTGGATACCAGCCACGGCAAGCGCAGCTGTTTCCTGGACCTGAACGATCCGGACGAGAATGCAAAGCTGAAGCAACTGGCCGGCCAGGCGGACGTGTTTTCACAGGGCTACCGCCCCGGCGTGATGGCGAAATTCGGCTTCTCGCCCGAAGAGCTGGCGGAACGGCGGCCCGGCATCGTCTGCATGTCGGCGAGCTGCTTTGGCGCGGATGGCCCGTTCAGCCACCGCGCGGGCTGGGAACAGGTCGCGCAGACCGTGACCGGAATCTGCATGGAAGGATCGCCGGAACGGCCGAAGCTGCTGCCGGCGGCGGCGAACGACTACACCACCGGCTATCTCGGCGCCTATGGCGTGCTGCTGGCGCTGGCCCGCCGCGCGCGCGAGGGCGGCAGCTACCATGTCCGCGTCTCGCTGTGCCAGTCGGGCATGTTCATCTACCGCCAGGGCAAGGTTGATTTCGACCGGCCCGACATGGACCTATCCCCCGAAGAGCTGGATGGATTGCGGACAAGGTCCGAACCGAAGCAGGGCCCGGTGAAGCACCTGCGTCCGGTGCTGCAACTCTCCGAAACCCAGCCCTATTGGGAACGGCCGACGCCGGTGCTGGGGGGTGATGCGCCGGAATGGCTGAATTAGGTCGGGCCTGCCGCTGCGATACCGGCAGCGGAAAGCCCGGACGTTAGGCCTTTTCGCCCCTGGAAACGGCCAAAGAACCCAGGTCTGTTCCTGCCTATGATGCCATAATCCTGGGTGTCTCCGGGTTCCTCGCCAACGGTACGATCGAAGGAGACCCGAGCACTTTCCGGAAATAGTCGATCGTTTTCTCCAGTCCGATGTCCAAACTTATCGATGCGCCCCATGTCAACCTTTCACGTGCCAAGTCGACATTCGGGCGACGCCGGCAGGGATCGTCTTCCGGAAGCGGCAGGAATTCGATCGTTGAACGGGAGCCGGTTATTTCGATCACTTTTTCCGCCAGTTCCAGGACGGTGTTTTCGAAAGGACTGCCCAGGTTCAGCGGTCCGGGACCAGCGCCGGGCGTCTCCATGAATTTCACCAGGCCTTCTATCAAATCATCCACATAGCAAAACGATCTGGTCTGACTGCCGCTGCCAAAGATGGTAATTGGCTCTCCACGAAGCGCCTGCAATATAAAATTGGAAACTACGCGCCCGTCGTCAGGATCCATGCGCGGTCCATAGGTATTGAATATCCGCGCGACCCGGACATCAAGGCCGTGCTGCCGCCGATAATCGAAAAACAGGGTTTCGGCACAGCGCTTGCCTTCGTCGTAGCAGGATCGAATGCCGATCGGATTGACATGTCCCCAGTATTGTTCCGACTGGGGATGCATTTCAGGGTCTCCGTACACTTCGCTGGTCGATGCCTGAAGGACCGGCACCTTCAAACGCTTTGCCAGTCCGAGAATATTAATCGCGCCATTTACGCTGGTTTTTGTCGTCTGTACCGGGTCGCGCTGGTAATGGACGGGAGAAGCCGGGCAGGCGAGATTATATATTTTGTCGACCTCGACATAGAGTGGAAATGTCACGTCATGACGAATCACCTCGAAGAAAGGATTTGATAGCAGATGCGCTATATTTTCTTTCGAACCCGTAAAATAATTGTCGACGCAAATGACTTCATTGCCCTGCGCCAGCAGGAATTCGCATAAGTGGGAACCAAGAAACCCGGCGCCACCTGTTACAAGAACACGAGATTTCATTCCTCACTCTCCCTGGTTTTCAGATGAAGGCACAATTATTTTCGATTGGATACTTTCTGAACGGGTTTTTCTGATCGTGTTTCGTTGATAACGAGCGAATTTCGAAAAGGTTCCTGCTGCTGAAGGCGTTGATGCAGTCGGCATTGGCGCAGAAGGAATCGGGACCGGAAAATCCGACCGCACGTGTCGCGAATGGTAACCAGCGCGTCTGGCGCGGCGAAATTTCATTCTTCACGACTTGCCATCGGCCATTCGAAAGCGGCAACCCTGCAATCCGAAATTTCGTGGAACCTTTTGCGGTTACATCCCGTTTCAGCAAGGGACCGACGCAGTCGGCATTAGCGTCCGTTGTCTTGTGCAACGTTGTGAGAGGATATTTCGGGATGACGGGACCGCGCTATCTCATTACCGGCGGCGCCGGTTTCATCGGCCGGCACCTGGCTGGCGAACTCCTCGCATCCGGCGCCGAAGTCCGAGTTCTGGACAGCCTGCTGGAACAGGTACACGGCCGCGGACCAGTCTCACTGTCCCGACCGCTGGACGGGGTGGAATTCATCCGCGGCGATGTGCGTGATGCGACCGTCGTGCAGAAGGCCCTGTCACAGGTCGACGGCGTGTTTCATCTGGCAGCTGAAGTCGGCGTCGGCCAAAGTATGTATCAGGTCGACCGCTATACATCCGTCAACGACCTCGGGACCGCTGTTCTTTTCCAGCAACTGATCGAAAGGCCTGTCAAAAGGGTCGTCGTGGCGTCGTCGATGAGCATCTACGGTGAGGGGCTTTACGAAACCAGCGACGGCCGTCCCGCCGTATCAAGGGGGCGCGCACGAGAAGGATGGGATCCCGTTGACGACGCCGGAAACCGCCTTCGGGCCGTGCCTACACCGGAGACCAAACCGCCACAACTGGCGTCTGTCTACGCGCTGAACAAATACGTCCAGGAACGCATGACGCTGATGCTTTGTGAAACGTATTACATGGAAAGTTGCGCGTTACGCCTGTTTAATGTTTACGGTCCCGGCCAGGCGCTTTCCAATCCCTACACCGGCGTGCTGGCCATCTTCGCATCGCGGCTGTTGAACGGCCAGCGACCGATGGTATTCGAAGACGGCCACCAGCGCCGGGATTTCGTCCATGTGAAGGACGTGGCGCACGCATTCAGGCTTGCCATGGAAAAGCCGGAAGCAAACGGAGAAGTGATTAACATCGGAAGCGGCCGCTCAATCTCCATCACGGAAACCGCAGAGCAACTGGCGGCGGCGATGGGGCGCACAGATATCCGCCCGCTAATTACAAACAAGTCCAGGCAGGGCGATATCCGCCATTGCTTTGCCGATACATCCAAAGCCGCACGCCTTCTGGATTTTAAGGCACAGCGCGGTTTCAGTGAATCTCTGCCTGAACTGGCGGACTGGGTCGCGACTCAGGAGGCATTTGATGGCGTTGATGCCGCCCGTGCCGAACTCGAAGTCCGGGGGCTGGTTTCGTGACGGTCCACAGTGGGAGCGGTGAGCCGCTAGGCGTTGTCGAATGGTTCCGTGTCGGCGACAGGGATCGCGTGGACCAGTCAATCGAAAGGATGCAGCGGATCGGCATCCGGCGTCTGCGGACGCATCTTTCCTGGGCGGATTTCCACACAGAAAACGGTGACTGGTATGACTGGCTGATACCGCATGTTGCCGCAAAGGCCGACGTTCTTCCCTGTATCCACTACACGCCGCCGAGCCTTTCCCGGACAGGACGTACGTCGGGACCGCCACGCCGTCCGCTCGATTACGCCGACTTTATTGACCTGGTCCTCGACCGCTACGGACAGTATTTCGAATGGATCGAACTCTGGAACGAACCGAATAATCTGAACGACTGGGACTGGCGGGCGGATCCCGACTGGAACATTTATTGCCAGATGATCGGCGCGGCGGCCCATTGGGCGCAGCAGCGCGGATGGAAGACGTTGCTCGGCGGCCCCTGCCCGACAGACCTCAATTGGCTAAAGACGATCGGGGAACGTGGTGTCCTCGCAAAGTGCGACGCCATCGGATTACACGGCTTTCCCGGAACATGGGAATCGGCGGAAACACTTTGGCAGCCGTGGCGCGAGCAGGTAACCGCCGTTCGCGCCCTGTTGCAGGATCTGGACATTCAGGCGGAAATCTGGCTCACCGAAGTCGGCTATTCCTCCTGGCGCAACGACCCGGCCCCGTACGCCCATTGTTTTCTTGACGCCATGGAAGCGCCCGTAACCAGAGTCTACTGGTACATGCTGGAGGACATTCATCCGGCCGTACCGACCCAGGACGGACTCCGCTTCGATCCGCGTCATTATCATTTCGGTCTGTATGACGCCGACGGCGTACCTAAACTTACCGCCCGCCTGTTGGAGAAAGACGGGCTGGAAGCCGTGAAGGATGTGAAGCGGCTTATGAGCGCCCCCGCCATCGTGGGCAAAACCCGGCCGGTCGTGATCACAGGCGGCGCCGGATTTATCGGCAGCAATCTCGCCGATTCGCTGGCCGCGGATGGCCAGGACGTGCTCGTGTTCGATGCACTTTCCCGCCCCGGCGTCGAAGAAAACCTTGAATGGCTCCGGCGTCGCCATCCGCGGAAAGTCGCCGCCGCCATCGCGGACGTGCGGGACAAGACTGCTGTCGATGCGGCAGTCGGTTCGGCAAGCGCGGTGTATCATTTTGCCGCGCAGGTTGCCGTGACGACCAGTCTCTCGTTGCCGGAAAGTGACTTCGATATTAATGCGAAGGGCACGTTAAACGTGCTCGAAGCCGTGCGCAATCGGCCGGCCCCGCCACCGGTCATTTTTGCAAGCACGAACAAGGTGTATGGCGACCTGTCCCGGCATGAATTCATCCTGGTCGATGGCCGATGGGGGCCGGTCGATACCGCCACGCGCACGCATGGCGTCTCCGAGGCGCAGCCACTCGATTTCTGCACGCCGTATGGCTGCTCGAAAGGTGCTGCCGATCAGTACGTTCTGGATTATGCGCAGACTTTCGATATTCCCGCGACAGTACTGCGTATGAGCTGCATTTACGGTCCCCGGCAGTTCGGCACCGAGGATCAGGGATGGATCGCACATTTCCTGATACGCGCGCGGGCCGATGAGGCGCTGACTATTTTCGGCGATGGGCGGCAGGTAAGAGATGTGCTCCACGTCGCCGACGCCGTCACCGCATATCGCAAGGCGCTGACGAACATCGATACGCTGCGGGGGCAGCCCTTCAACCTGGGCGGGGGGGCGGCCAATGCCGTAAGCCTGCTCCAGGTTCTCGATGAGATGGAAAGCCTGCTCGGCAGACCCGTCAGGATCGCGTTCAGCGCGGAGCGGACAGGTGATCAGCTTTATTATGTCAGCGATACTTCCGCGTTCATCGCGGCCACAGGCTGGAAAGCACAGGTCCGCTGGCGTGACGGCCTGCGGAACCTGGACGCCTGGTTGAACGAGACCGCGTTGCCGACTGCGGGCCGGCATAAAGCGAGGGTCGCATGAGAGTCGCGCTCGTCAATCCGCCCTGGACATTTGACGGCAGCATCTATTTTGGCTGCAGGGAACCGCATCTGCCTATCGAACTGGGCGCCGCGCAAGTCCTCCTCGAGGCAGCCTGTCATGAAGCGCAAATGTTCGACGGGGCGCTCGACGGCATGGACATGCCCGCAATCGTCGAGGCCATTGCGGCCTATGGTCCGGACCTGACCGTCGTGACCACTGCCCCTACTTATCTGTTCTGGCGATGTACGCAACCGGAAGTCACGGTCCCGCGCCGTTTCCTGCATCTGCTCGGGGAAGGCGGCGGCCGGACCGTCGCCATCGGTCCGCATGGCTCTGCTACGCCGCGGGCGGCCCTCCGGAAACTCGGCTGCGACGTGCTCGTCTGCGGCGAAAGCGAAGAAGCCATCGTGACGCTGGCGGACGGCCGGCCACCCCTCGAGATTCCGGGCCTCGCTGTCCGGGCGGACGGCGATGTCATTGTAACCGGGCCGCCGCTGAAAACCCGCTTCACGGACTTACCGGCGCTGCACTGGCCGAACCGGTGGCTCCGGAACCACCGCCACCATCACCACCGTTTCGACCAGGAGCCGACGGGCCCCGGCGCGGAAATTGAGGCATCCCGCGGTTGCCCGTACGCCTGCAGCTTTTGCGCCAAGCTGGATTTCCGCGATGCATACAGACGACGTGATTTGGCAATCCTCGCCGAGGAGATAGACCGGCTTTTGCAGCAGGATGTGACGTACCTGTATTTTATCGATGAAATTTTTCTGCCCTGGAAGGAACTGCTCGAACTGCTCGAACGGCGAAAGGTCGAGTTTGGCATACAGACCCGCATAGACCTGTGGAAGCCGGACATGATCGAATTGCTGGGCCGCGCGGGTTGCGTTTCCGTGGAGGCCGGAGTCGAGAGCATCACGGAGTCAGGCCGTGAATCGTTAAACAAGCGCTGCCGGATGACAACATCCCAACTGACCGAGCGGTTGCTCCATACGAAACGTCACGTGCCGTTCGTCCAGGCGAACCTGATCGAAGTCGTTACCGACGACACGGAAGAGGTCGAACGCTGGCGCGACCTTATGCGAGACGCGGGAATCTGGGCAAACGATCCGGTACCGCTTTATCCCTACCCCAGTTCTCCCGACTACGGAAAGCTGTGGGGAACGCCGGATGATCATGCCTGGGAAAGGGCGCATGCTCATTACCTTGCTCAATTTTCGCAGCTCAGCGACGTACAGGACGAACGGCCGCTTCCGCTTGAAATGCTCGAATGCGACGAGGTGGCATAGCGGTGCGCCTGTTCCTGACGACAGATTCTATTGGCGGCGTTTGGCATTATTCGGTGATGCTTGCGGAACAGTTAACGGCTTGCGGGGCCGCCGTGCGTCTTGGCGTCATCGGCCGAGCTCCCTCTCCCATACAGATCGCGGAACTTTCCGCGCTTGAGAATATCGACAGCGTCCCGGTCAACGCGCCATTCGACTGGCTGGCGGGTAGCGAGGCTTCACTGGCTGCCACCCGCCGTGAAATCCGGGCCAGCGCGGCCGAATGGGGCGCCGACCTCATACAGATCAACCAGCCGGCATTCGCCGGAGAGCGGTATTCCATACCGTCCATAGCCATGGCGCACAGTTGCGTCGAAACGTGGTGGCGGGAGACTAAAGGCGCGCCTGCGCCTGACAACTGGTCATGGCACCGTAACGCTGTCCGTAACGGGTTGCGCGGGGCCGATGCCACGGTCGCCCCCAGTGCGGCTTTCGCCGCGCATTTACAGAAGACCTACGGGCTGCCGAAATCGCCACAGGTGATCCGCAATGGCGTTCGGAAGCCTCGTTATCGAGGTATCAAACAACCGCATGTTCTTTCTGCCGGACGCGCATGGGACGAGTCGAAAAATCTGGCGCTACTGGACAGGGCGGCCCCGCTTATAGACTGGCCTGTATATGTTGCCGGTGCGCGAATTCGCCCCGAGGACGGCTGGCAAGCCCAATTCAACAACGTCCGGTGCCTGGGCGAACTGGGCAGCATGGCAATGGCGCGGGAGTATGCGATTGCACCGATTTTTATTTCGCCCTCGCTATACGAACCTTTCGGTCTCGCCATTGCGGAAGCGGCGCACGCCGGAGCGGCGCTCGTTCTTTCCGATATCGCGACATTCCGCGAACTCTGGTCCGATGCGGCGTTGTTTTTCGATCCCGGGAATCCTGCCGACGCCGCGCGGCAGACGAACAGGCTGATCCGCGACGAAGCCTTGCTTGCGCGCCAGTCGAGGGCGGCCCGACAGCGCGTCGAACAATACACCATCGACAGGACGGCGAACGAGATGCACGCGCTGTATCGCTGCATACTCGCCGGCCGCCACCCCGAAAAGGTGCCGGCGTGATGCGCTTCGCATACTTCACCCATTCCCTCGTCTCCGACTGGAACCATGGCAACGCGCACTTCCTTCGTGGCATTCTTCGTGAACTGGCCGCCCGCGGCCACGAGGCGACGGCGTGGGAGCCGAAAGACAGCTGGAGTCGAAGCCATCTTCGAAACGAATCGCCGCGCGCGGAAGCGGATTTCAGGATCCGTTTTCCATCCCTGCGATCGCGGCTCTACGGCTCGGTGGAGGATATCGACGCCGCGCTGTGCGGCATGGATGTCGTCATTGTCCATGAATGGACGGATCCGAAGGTCGTGTCCCACATCGGGCGCCGCAGAAGATATTCACCCTTCACCCTGCTTTTTCACGATACCCATCATCGAATGGTCTCGGCGCCGGACGAAATGATACGTCTCGACCTTTCTTCCTTCGATGGCGTGCTCGCCTTCGGCGCCGCGTTACGTGAAGCGTATCTGTTGCAGGGCTGGGGCCGTCGTGTCTGGACGTGGCACGAAGCGGCGGACACGCACCTTTTCCATCCGATGCCGGAGATCGAACCGGACAGCGAAATTGTCTGGATCGGCAACTGGGGCGACGGCGAACGCACCGGAGAACTCGACGAATTCCTGTTTGAACCCTCAGCCGCAACAGGGCAGTCGCCGGATGTATACGGGGTCCGCTACCCCAAGGAGGCCTTGAAACGCCTGGACCGCTCGGGGGCGCGCTACCACGGGTGGTTGCCGAACGCCCGTGTCCCGGAAATTTTTGCGCGTCATCGCATGACGGTGCATGTGCCGCGCCGCTTCTACGTGGATATGCTGCCCGGGGTACCGACGATCCGCGTCTTTGAGGCGCTTGCCTGTGGCATTCCCCTCATTTGCGCCCCATGGGACGATTGCGAATCCTTGTTTCGCCCTGGTCGCGATTTCGCCATGGTTCGCAACCGGGCGGACGCCGAACGGCAAATGCTGCTTTTCAGGAACGAGCCCGCCGCTGCCCGATCCTACGCGGCCCGGGGCCTTGAGACAATTGCAAAGCGCCACACGGTCGCCCACAGAGTCGATGAACTCGTGGCGATCCTGCATGAACTTGATGTTCCTTCGGCACGAAGACCGGAGATGTCCTTGTGAAAATAGCATTCTACGGGTCCAGCCTTTTGTCGTCGTACTGGAACGGCGCTGCGACTTACTACCGTGGCCTCATTCGGGCGCTGGCCTGTCGGGGGCATGACCTGGCATTTTTCGAGCCGCGCGCATTCGATCGACAGCTAAACGCCGACATGGAGCCGCCGGAGTGGTGCGAGGTCGTTGTCTATGAGCCGGATTCCGACGGATTGCGCCACGTTCTGGCGAAAGCGCGTTGCTTCGACGTCGTGGTCAAGACAAGTGGCGTCGGTGTGCTGGACACCGAACTGCTGGAAGGGCTGCAACGAGGCATCGCGCCGCATGCGCTCTATATATTCTGGGACGTGGACGCGCCAGCCACGCAGGCTGAAATAGCGAATGAGCAGGACCACCCGTTGCGCCGGATTCTGCCCAAGCTGGACATGGTCGTGACCTATGGCGGCGGTCCCCCCGTTGAAAGGCGGTATCGAGAATTTGGCGCCTGCCGTTGTAATGCCATTTATAACGGGCTCGATCCCGAAACCCATCATCCGGCCGCTCCGGCACAAGCCTTTGCAGCGGACCTCTCATTCCTCGGCAATCGGTTACCGGATCGGGAAGCGCGAGTGGACGCGTTTTTCTTCGATGCGGCCCGCTCCGCACCGGAAAAAAATTTTCTGATCGGAGGTTCCGGCTGGAACGGCAAGTCCGTTCCGCCGAATGTGCGCTGGATCGGACATGTTTCGACCCGGGATCACAATGTATTCAATGCCACGCCGCGCGCCGTGCTCAATATTGCCCGTGAGAGCATGGCGCTCGTCGGCTACTCCCCGGCCACGCGTGTCTTCGAGGCGGCCGGTGCGGGCGCGTGCCTTGTCAGCGACCAATGGGACGGCATGGAACTGTTCCTCAAGCCGGAAGAAGAAGTACTGCTTGCACGGGATGGTCAAGACGTTGCCGAAATCGTCCGCCACCTGACGGCGGAGCGCGCCCATGAAATCGGTCAGGCGGCGCTTCGGCGGGTCCTCGCCGACCATACCTACGACAAAAGGGCGGAGACTGTTGAGAAACTGCTCGTTTCAGCCTATGCGGCGCGGCAGGTCGCATGATGGACGGCTTGAACCTCGTCGTTGTCGGCCTTACGCTTTCCTCCTCCTGGGGAAATGGACATGCGACGACCTATCGGGCGTTGTTAAGGGGACTGTCGGCCCGAGGAAGCAGCGTTACGTTCCTGGAACAGGAAGCGCCCTGGTATCGCGATAATCGTGATTTGCCCTCTCCGGAGTTTGCAACGCTGGAATTCTATTCCGACGTCTGCGATCTGAGATCACGGTTCACCGGCCCGGTACGCAACGCGGACGCCGTGCTCGTCGGCTCTTTCGTCTCCGACGGCGTAAAGGTGATCGACTGGGTGCTGGAAACCGCAACCGGGCCGGTCGTGTTCTACGACATTGACACACCGTTAACACTGTCGCGCCTGAAGCGAAATGAAGAGTCATACCTGGCACAGCGGCAGATACGGCATTTTGCGGCATATCTGTCATTTGCCGGCGGCCCAACCCTCGACGTCCTTCGCCGAAGCTACGGAGCGCGGCGGCCGTATGCATTTTATTGCACGGTGGATGCCGACCGCTACCGGCCGGACAAGGGCAATCCCGCCGAGTGGGCGCTCGGTTATCTCGGAACCTACAGCGACGACCGCCAGCCTTCCGTTCAGCGATTGCTCCTGGATACGGCTGCAGCCAGACGCGATGCGCAATTCATCGTCGCCGGACCGCAGTACCCGGAAGAAATAAACTGGCCCCGTAACGTGGCGCGGGTGGAACACCTGCCGCCGGCGAAGCATCCGTCCTTCTACAATGCCCAATCGCTCACGTTGAACGTGACGCGCGCCGATATGATTGCGGCGGGCTGGTCGCCGAGCGTGCGGCTGTTCGAGGCCGCTGCATGCGCTACGCCGGTAATTTCCGATCGATGGAATGGCCTGGACGAGTTGTTCCCGATCGGGGAAGCCGTCCTGGTGGCCGACACGACGGACGATGTGCGCGACTATCTCGACATGGATGAGACGCAAAGGCGCGGGATCGGGGAAATGGCGCGCGACATTGTATTGGAGCAGCACCGCGCGGAAGTGCGCGCCGGGCAACTGGAACAGATTCTCACTAACGTCAGAACCGGGTAGGAAGGATGTCCCTAACGCAACAGCAACAGGACGATGCGGTCAGGGAGATCGCCGCCCTGGGCCCCTGGTTTCACAATCTGCATCTTCCGAACGGGCTGCGCACGGCGCCCGATCACCGCTTCGGGGATTTTCCGCACTGCAAATGGCAGGAATTGAAGCCATATCTGCCCGAGTCGCTGGACGGTCGACGGGTTCTGGATATCGGCTGCAATGCCGGATTCTACACATTCGCGCTCGCGAAAATGGGCGCTTCCGTCGTCGGCATAGATGACGATCCGCATTACCTGCGCCAGGCCGAGTGGGCACGGAACCATATCGGGGCCGAAAGGGTCAGATTCCGGCGGCAACAGGTTTATGACCTCGCGCGGACAACAGAACACTTCGATGTCGTTGTCTTCATGGGGGTCTTCTATCATCTCCGGTATCCTCTCCTCGCCCTCGACATCATCGCCGGATTGCGGCCGGATATGCTGATATTCCAGACCCTGACGGCGGACGTCGGCGACATTGGCGCCGACCCCAAGCAACCGCTGGACTTTGACAATCGCAAACAATTAACCGAGCGCGACTGGCCCTTCATGGCGTTCATAGAAGGCGATTTCGCCGGTGACCCAACCAACTGGTGGGCGCCGAACCATGCGGCGGTCTGCGCCCTGCTGCGCGCTGTCGGTTACAGGGTAACCGCCCGCCCCGGTCACGAAATATACGTTTGTCGCCGCGACAGCGCCTTCTCTTTGCATGCCGCCAACCTTCGGCAATACCAATCGGCTACGGCAAAAAGGACTGAATCATGGCGAATCTGAAAGTAATCGCATTGAACTGTTCGCTGAAAGGTTCCGACAAAGAGTCTTCTACCGGTCTGCTTCTGGCGCAGATCGCCAAGGAGTTCAGGAAATTCGGGTCCAGCTGCAAAATCGTCAGGGTAGCCGATCTCGATATAAAGCCGGGGGTCAGCTCCGATGAAGGCGATGGAGATGAATGGCCCGGCGTGAGACGCGGCATCGTTGCCTCCGACATACTGGTCGTTGGCACCCCGATATGGCTCGGTAAACCATCCAGCATCTGCCAGAAAGTCCTGGAACGGCTGGATGCCTTTTTGGGCGAAACAGATGCGCGTCACAGGATGCCGTCATACGGCAAGATCGCCTGTGTTGCCGTCGTCGGGAACGAAGACGGCGCCCATCATGTTTCGGCGGAACTCTATCAGGCCTTGAACGACGTCGGATTCACTATTCCCGCAAATGCCGTAAGCTACTGGGTCGGCGAAGCAATGGGTGGGACCGATTACAAGGACCTGGAAAAAACGCCGAAGCAGGTCGCCAGCGCAACTGCCATGCTGGTGCGCAATGCCGTCCATCTGGCCGGAATGCTGAAAGCCGACCAGTACCCCGGATTGCCCGAATAAAAGGCTGCACAAAAATTTGCCGCCGTTGTGCGTTCCGGCGTTACTCCGCTCACAGCATCAGCCGCCCGCCTGTTACCGGGAGCAGCGCGCCTGTCACGTAACTCGCATCGTCTGAAGCGAGATAGACATAGGCTGCCGCCAGTTCGGCCGGTTGACCGGCGCGTCCGAGCGGTGTCGACTTCCCGAAATTCTCAACCTTTTCCTCCGGCATGGTGGAAGGAATGAGAGGAGTCCAGATGGGACCCGGAGCGACGGCGTTCACGCGAATGCCCTTGTCGGCCAGCAGACCCGACAGCCCGCCGGAAAAGTTGGCGATTGCTCCCTTTGTCATCGCATAGGGAAGCAGTCCCGGGCTCGGATCGGTGGCATTGATCGACGATGTGTTGATGATGGAGCTGCCCGGCTTCATGTGTGGAATCGCCGCCTTGCACAGAAAGAACATGCCCGACAGGTTAGTTCGCAGCGTAATATCCCATTCTTCGGCGGTGATATCCTCTATGCTGTCGAATGTGGCCTGATGCGCGGCGTTATTTACGAGGATGTCCACCTTCCCGAACTCATCCAGGGCGCGCGTGACTATACTTTTGCACTGCGATTCCTCTTTAATATCGCACTTCACCAGAACGGCTCGCCGCCCCGCCTTTTCAACCCATTTCTTGGTTTCTTCGGCGTCTTCGTCTTCTGAATAATACGCCACCAGTACGTCGGCGCCTTCGCGTGCATATGCAATTGCTACGGCGCGACCGATGCCGGAATCCGCCCCGGTGATGATCGCGGCGCAATCTTTCAGTTTCCCACTGCCCTGGTAACTTTCTTCGCCGTGGTCCGGCTCATCTTCCATCTTCGCCGTAAATCCCGGCATGGGCTGATGTTGCGGGGGCTGCGGCGGTCTTGGATAACGATTGCGAGGGTCTCTTGGCATATCGACGATTCCTCCTGTATCCCAGCCATCCCTATTTTCGGCCAGGCTCCGCCCTGCGCCGATGCAACTGCGCCAGGACAGTCTCGGGCACGAGGCCTGCGAAGGTCGTCTCGACCTTGTTCATGAAGCCGCTGACGATGCCCGATTCGCCGTTTTTCATCGCCTCATAGCCATCTCTGGCCACTTTCGCAGGATCTGTCTTGTCGTCGTCCTGGCCGACGCGCGTGTCTTCCATGTGGGCCCGATCAAAAAACTCGGTCTCCGTGGGGCCGGGCATCAGACATGTAACGGTGACGTTGCTGTCCTTCAGTTCGTTACCGAGTGCATAGGAAAAACTGTCGAGGAAGGCTTTCGTTCCGTTATAGACTGCCTGGAAACTGCCCGGCACAAAGCCGGCGATCGACCCCGTGACAAGAATGCGTCCCCTGTTCCGGTCGCGCATGCCACGGCCGATCTTTTGGATAAGGCTGATTGTCCCGGTGATATTGAGGTCGATAACGCCCTTTGCCTCACCCAGATCCTGATCCAGGAAGCCATGGCCCAACCCGACGCCGGCATTGGCCAGCAGGGCGTCGACTTCCCGATCGCCGATCCACGCACACAGCCTGTCCACACCGTTCTCGGTCGCAAGGTCTGCCTGTACAGCCTCGACCTGCCGCGCCCCGGCGTCGCGCAACTTTCTCGCGGCATACTCGATTCGGGGCTCTTCCGCGCAGATGATCAGATCGTAACCGTCTTCCGCGCAACACCGTGCAAGTTCGTACCCGATTCCGGTCGAAGCCCCGGTTACGACGGCGAGAGGTGTCGAAGCTATCACATCCCTACTCCCACTGATTTATGCGGCAGGCTTGAGAACCACCTTGGTCCACTCATCCTGGTTTTCATTGAAGTTGCGATAACCTTCCGGCGCCTCCTCCAAAGGGAGGCGATGGCTGATCAGGAAGGTTGTGTCGATCTCGCCCTCCTGGATACGGCGCAGCAGGTCAGCGCTATAGCGCTGTACATGCGTTTGGCCTGTCCTGAGTTGCAGGCCCTTTTCCATCAGCGCGCCGAGCGGAAACTTGTCGAGCATGCCGCCATATACCGCCGGCATGGAGATCCGGCCGCCTTTCCGGCAGGACATGATCGCCTGCCGGAGCGCATGGCCCCGGTCGGTGCCGATGCCGACTTTCTGCTTGATCGTGTCCACGACGTTGTCGAGGGAAAATCCGTGGGCCTCCGTTCCCACCGCATCGATCACGGCGTCCGGGCCGATTCCACCGGTCATTTCGGTCAGCGCCTCGCGCACGTCGGTCTGGACGAAATCGATAATTTCGGCACCCAATTGGCGAGCAAGTGCAAGCCGGTTAGGATAGTGGTCGATGGCGATCACCTGATGCGCGCCCATGAACAGGGCGCACTGAATCGTAAAGAGCCCGACGGGTCCGCAGCCCCAGACGGCGACTGTGTCGCCCTCTTCTATCTGGGCATTCTCCGCGGCCATCCAGCCGGTGGGCAGGATATCCGACAGGAACAGCACCTGTTCATCCTCAAGGCCGTCCGGGACAACAATGGGTCCTGTATCGGAGAACGGCACGCGCACGAGTTCGGCCTGGCCGCCCGGATAGCCGCCGGTCAGATGCGAATAGCCGAACAGCGCACTCATGGGATAACCGTACAATGTTTCCGTGACATCCTGCTTGTCCACCGGGTTGGAGTTGTCGCAAGCCGAATACTGATGTTTGTCACAGAAAAAGCAGTTTCCGCAGGCGATAACGAACGGCACGACAACGCGCTGCCCTTTCTCCAGCGTGCTATCCCTGCCAACATCCACCACCTCTCCCATGAATTCATGGCCAAGGATATCGCCTGCCACCATCCCGGGTATCACTCCGTTGTAGAGGTGCAGGTCCGAACCGCAAATGGCGGTCGACGTGACCTTTACTATCGCGTCTCTCGGATTGACGATTTCAGGATCGGGAACGTTATCTACTCTGACGTCGTGCGTTCCGTGCCACGTGAGTGCACGCATTTCATAATCTCCTTCATGCCGCCTTGCGGCGATTCTCGGAGCGGGCGACTTCTCCGGTTTCCATGAGCATCTTGAAACGCTTCAGTTCGTGCCGCCCCTGTATCCCGGGCTCGCGCCGGAACAGCGCCGAGATAATGCGTCCGAGTTCGCCTGCGGGCGGCTTGTAGGCGATAATCGCCTCGGTTTGGGTTCCGCGGCCATTGGGCGCTTCGCGAAACGTGACGCGGCCCTCCGTTTCGATTTCAGAGCCTTCCACCGACCGCCAGGCGATGAGTTCATTT
Organism: Alphaproteobacteria bacterium; assembly: GCA_040905865.1. Taxonomy (NCBI): domain Bacteria; kingdom Pseudomonadati; phylum Pseudomonadota; class Alphaproteobacteria; species Alphaproteobacteria bacterium. Next base: position 4,993 of record JBBDQU010000025.1, on the reverse strand, counting down.
TCGCGTTCGTCGACAATCCGGGTCTTGACGGTTACCGTACGATTCATTGGCGCGGCAATTGTCCACACCGTCAGGTCTCCCTCAATCTGCACGGATTCGACATTCTCCATGAAGTCCGGCAGGTTGTTAAAGTCGCGCCAGAAACGGTACAATTCGCTCCGTGGCCTGTTGATCGTTACCGTGCGTCCAACCACGGCGAAGCCACCGAAGCGGTCGGTCCTTGCCGTCCGGCCCGGCGCACTGTCTGGCGGCCGCCCCGCGCGGGCGCCCTTCGCTCCCAGCACTACGACCGCTGCGAGTGTCGCAACGGCCGCGATGCCCACGCCCAACCACAGCTTTCCCCCGCGGCGGTTGTGATGTGTCCTACCGGTTATCCTGCTATCGTCAGCCATGGCGTCAGCCTCACCCGGTTGTCATGAAATCCTCAGAGCGAATCCTGCAGTTCCTTCTTGCGGGATTCCATACGGGATCCAAGTTCCTCCAGTTGTTTCTTTGTGAGCGCCTTCTTGGCCTTCGGAAACATCTCTTCTTCCTCATCCTTTGCGTGATGCTCGACCAGTTCCCGCAGAACTTTTGCACAACCGGAAAATTCAGCGCTTTTCCTGTCGGCATCTTCAGTGTCAGGAATAACCATGTCTTCCACGATGTGATGCTCCTCCATGGACTCATGATAAAGTTCCCCGTGGGCTTTCTCGTCGGCTTCCCGGAAGGCAGGATAAAAAATTTCCTCCTCCAGCCGCGTGTGGATATGCAGTTCGTTTCTGATTTTCTTCAGAAGTTCGTCGCGTTCCTTCTGGTCTCCGTTGTCGCTGTCAGTCAGTTTCTTGAGAAGGCCACGGACCTTGTCGTGGTCTTCTTCGAGAAGCTCAATGGCGTTGGGCATGGTGGTTAATCCTCCTTCGCTTATCGGTGGCATCGGCATTGGAAGCTGTACATAAACAGTCATGCGGTCTTTGGCGCAGTTCCCTGAGGCCCTTCCGCAGTACAACGAGTAACAGCGCGACACGACCAAGGTTCCAACAAATCGCAAATAAACTGGTGCAAAGCGATGCAGCAGATTCTGGCAGTCGAGCGCCTGCCGTCCAGAGTCGCCAGGGCGGGGCCCGCAGCCTGCGGGATGGCCACCCCCGTGCCGTTTGCAATTCCGCTCCCGTAGCGGACCGGAAAACGAAATCCGCCGCCTCCAGCCAAAACCAGAAGCTTTTCAATGGCCGACTCGGCGCCTTTTGGCTGGAGGCGAGCGGGACGCAATGACGGCGATGTCCCCTGCCTGAAGGAACCAGCGGGTACGTTGCCCCGTTTAAAAATGAAAGGCTTGAAGGATATACAGAAAGCAGAAATTCCCGTGGCCCGTCTGACGGCGGAAGGAAGGATCATGATGACGGTGGAAGGAGGAATCATGGCGAGACAGCATGAATCGCTATACCGGGAACTGGTCGGCCTGTTTCATGAGGCTGAAGATCTGGAACAGGCGATCAGCAAACTGACAAGTTCCGGCTGGGATCACGCGGAGCTGAGTCTGCTCGCGCAGGGAGGGCTTTTGTCGCCCGACCATGTCGTCGAGGATACGCACGACATTGCCGAAAATTCGGGAGTCGAACGGCAATCCCCGGTATCCGAGACCGACGTAAGGCAGGGACGCACCCTTATGACCGGGATGGCGGGCGTCGCCGCGGCATTCCTTGCCAGCGGCGCCACCATCATGACGGGCGGCGGTGCACTGGCTGCCATTGTCGGCGCCGCCGCTGCGGGCGGTGGCGCGGCAGCGGTTACCGAAGCACTGGGATGGCGCGTCGGATCCGGGCGCGCCGCGTTTCTTCAGGAACAGATCGAGCAGGGCGGTATCCTTCTGTGGGTCAAGATCCGGGCGCCCGAGGAAGAACAGTTGGCCGCCAACATCCTAGCAGATTGCGGTGGAACGGAAATTCATGTCCATGAAATGGACGCGGATGAAACATAAAAGGTTGTCCATTTCGTTCAGTTTCCCGCCGTCCCCTTCCGTGCTTTCCTGGCGTCCGCACCACACGAAGGGGTTCCCGTAACCGGTACTCAGTCTTCCAATTTTTTCTCCTGCTTTTCAACGGCATGAATCCCCTGATCGCCCTGGGTAATCGGAGCGTTCCTTCCGCCGGCGACGGCGCCTTCCCATTGTGACCTGCTTGTGGCATGTTTTGTGGCGTGCCCCTCGGCCTGCCGGGAAGTATACGTTTGTTAACACTACGTTATTGCGTAAATAATCAGCATATTGTAACTGATACAGGTTTTGCCGGCTGGCTTCGTCCGGGTCAGCCACCGAGCCTTTTTTTATGCGAAAAATGGATGAAAAACAGTGAGAGCATATAATTTCACCACGATTTTGGTGGCCGCCGTCATTGCCGCAACATTGTGGCCCGGAACGAATGCATTTGCCTTGGACAACTTTCGATTGTTGGAAAAATTCGGGAAACAAGTCAAATGGGGTGATCCGGCGATAGGTTCAGGCGCCAAAGTCACATATGCATACGTCGTAAAACCTGTCGAACATCCAGCGACATTAAACTGCAGCCGGATGACTTCGCTCGACGGTTTGCTGGCAACTTCTGGTATTTCGGCGGATGTGTTACGTGAGGAAGTGAACGCCGCCTTTGCAGCATGGGAAAATGCCGCAAATATTTCTTTTGTGGAAACAGAAGATCAGGCCACAGCGCAGATACAGATTGGAGCCCAATCGACGCCCCGACGGTTCGCCTTTGCCAATGTTGACTCCAGCGAAGCGCAGGGCGCAGGTATCGGCACAATTCACAGGTCGCTGATCTGCCTCAATCCTCTGATAAAATGGAAAGTCGGATTCGATGGCGACCTTACGGTCTATGATCTGCGCTATACTTTTATTCATGAAATAGGACACGCCATTGGGCTCGATCATGCCGGCGCATCCGGCCAGATGATGTCGTTCACCTATCGCGAATCCTTCCGTGACCTGCAACCGGGCGATATTTCAGGAATTGAAGCACTGTACGGAGCCAGACCTGAAAAAATAGACTTGGCGGCGTCCGATACCGCGCCATCGCCTGCGCCTGTCGAACAGTCGCCGCATACGGCAGTGCGTCCGTAGCGTTCTTTTTCGATCGGGAAATCGAAGATTGATTTACCGGATCGGCAAGGGAGCCTTGCCGCCGGCCATGCGTTTTGCAACACCGCCAGGGCGGTCGGACGCAACTCGCGCTGATAAAAGGCGCAATCGGGCATTTTGCATCCGGTATGCCTCGACGCAGCGTAACCTGTCGGGATGCGCCGCCAAATACGCTTCGGCCAGGGCTCGCCGGCCGGAAGACAGCTCGTCGTCGACGTAGGCGTGAATATCACGCTCTACAATGATGTGACCTATATTGGACGTCGTATGTGTCATTTGGCTTCCGTAGTCTGGCTCCCTGCGAGAAACCTAGCGGGCCAGATGGATATTCGGGTCGACGCTGCCTTCCATACTCTTTCGCAACGCCTCGCGACCGCGCGACAGGCGGGACATAACTGTTCCAATCGGAATATCGAGTGATTTCGCGACGTCCCTGTAGCTCATGCCTTCAACGCCGATCATAATAACGACCTGACGCTGGTCTTGCCGCAGGTCCATCAGGCCGCGTTCCAGATCTCGCAAGACAATCGGATCGGGCTGTTGTTCCGGACACTGTAAATGCCATTCCACGTCCTCCATCGGGACCTGTCGTCCGCGCCGCGACACCATTCCGGCGCGATCAAGGTGAAGGTTGTGCAGCATTGTAAAGAGGTATGCCTTGATATTTCGGACACTGTCCCAAACATGGCGCTTTCGCAGGGCATGGCACAGTGTTTCCTGGACGAGATCGTCCACCTCCGTCGAACTCCCCAATAGCACCCTCGCATACCGCCGCATTTCAGGAATGTAACGCGGTAACTGTTGGCCAAACCTGTCCAGCATTTTTATCGTCTCCTTGTGAGATCACGAAACGTCGCCTTCCGTGACGATGATCTGGACACGTAACGCTGCCTGTTTAAGGTCCTGCTCTACTTGCTCATTTTCTTGACATGCCCCGAACACGCCGCACCACTTTCCCCTCTTCCTGGGACATTCAGAACCGCAAGGCGCGGCTGACCTGTATCGACTAAAACGGCTCTTATCGGCACCGCTGCGACGGTTGATTCCAGAATGCGGGCAGTTTCACGCTGTGATTATTCCATGGCCGGAGATTTTCCATCCTGCGGTGGCGAATAAATAAAGCCGCTAGACGTCAGTGATGATGAGTGGACTGCTGCTTCGGTCAATCCGGCCCCAAAACGACTGCGCTGCAATACGGCAGGAACGACGAGGCCGGGGCGTTACCAGGAATGTCGAAACGACTTTGAAAGGATATCAGACCATGGGTACGAACAAGCGCAACGATGCGAAAAACGTACTGGCAGCCGGCCTTGCCGCGCTGGCGCTGGCGGTATCACCCGCCATTGCCCAGGAGGCACAGCCGGGTGCGGAGGCGCTGCCGGGTGTGGAGGCGCAGCCGGGCGCAGGCGTTACCGCACCGACTCCTCAGGCCACGACGATAAATGAAAGCCTGGTGGGCGCAGATGTCTATACGGTTGACGGCAACAACATCGGCGAAGTCGAAACAATCATGCGCGACGGCAATCAGGAAATTGTCGCGCTCAACCTGTCCATCGGCGGGATTCTGGGACTGGGCGCAAAGCAAGTCATGATTCGACCCGAAGAGGCGCAGGTTCAGAACGACGAAGGGAAACCTGCCGTTTACCTTGAAGTTACCGAAACGGAACTGCAGAAAAGAATCCAGGAACAAGGTGCCACAGGCAGCGCGCCGAACAACGGTATTCGTTGAACCGAAACCTGAAGCCGGGCGGAAGGTTCATATGGGTGCCGCGCAATTATCGCGAACCACGCCTGTCGCCCGGCTGAGGGTCACAACAGTCTTGGCGGTAAGCGGTCTGGCTTTTCCTCCCTGAGCCAATGCCGTTCGCCGCCGGGGATGCC
>JBBDQU010000024.1 GCA_040905865.1 Alphaproteobacteria bacterium | reverse complement strand
TCGATGGGTGGCTCGGCATCCAGCTCACCCGGATCTCCGGCAAGACGCCGCTGGCATTGTAGGGGCAGTTGCTCCCAACCCCCGACAACGAGTCCCCACCAAATCCGGCAGGGGCGCTGCCGGCATCTCACCAAGCTCCAGTAGGCGAACCGCCTCTGTCTTGAAGGCTTTGCTGTAATTTGTCGTTCGGTCATTCGGCACCTCTCCTCGGGGTGGCTCACTATTGCACGCTAATTTACTGTTCGGGCACGCTGATATACGTTAGCCGTTAGATAGCTTGAGGGAGGTCGCGCGCAGACTGGGAAAGGGTACGGGAATGGATGCGGCTGATCTGAGAATCTTCGAGACGGTCGTCAGGCTGGGCAGCATGAGCCGGGCCAGCGAAGAGCTGCATACCGTGCAATCGAATGTGACCACGCGAATCCAGGCGCTGGAACAGGAACTGGGCGTCCAGCTCCTGCTCAGGAGCAACCGGGGAGTCAGCCCCACGCCGGCCGGTAAGCGCCTCTTGCCCTATGCGGCGGCAGTCGCCCGTGTGCTTACCGACGCCCGCCAGGCGGCGATCGACAATGGGACCCCTGCGGGACCTCTGACAGTGGGAACGCTGGAAACGACAGCGGCGATGCGTCTTTCCCCAGTGATGGCGGGTTACACGAGCACCTATCCCGATGTCGATCTGACCCTGCGGACCGGGACGACCTGCGAACTTATCGATCAGGTTCTGGAACGGCAACTCGACGGCGCCTTCGTCTGCGGCCCCGTCAATCACTCTGCATTGGCCGAGGAGGTGTTTTTCGACGAAGAGTTGGTGGTGCTGACGGCGCCGGACGTGAAGGATCTGGACGTCTATCTCTCCAAACCCAACCTGAAGATCATCGTGCTGCGCGCGGGGTGCTCCTACAGGTTGATTCTGGAGGCAGCTCTTGCCCGCCGAGGCGTCGTCGGTTTTCGGCTCCTGGAATTCGGCACGCTCGAATCGATATTCAGCACTGTCTCGGCCGGCCTCGGCCTCACCCTGTTCCCCCGGCGTCTCGTTGGATCGGCCTGCCCTGAAGGGCGTGTCGCCGTTCACTCGCTGGGCGGTAGCGAGAACAGGGTGCAGACCGCTTTTATCCGACGCCACGATACCTATGCGTCAAGCGCTCTCACCCATTTTCTCGACGCGGCGCGCGAGGCCTGGAAACCCAGCCAGGTCGCCGCAGAGCAAGGCCAGATATCTATATTTCAGATTACGGCTATCTGATATAATCATTTTGAACGATTTCCTGACTACCCTACGCTTCTCCCGGGACTTTTCGGGGAGAAGCAACGTTGTCGGGCACCAGAGCTCAGAATAACAGCGCGGCCATCCGAGCGGTGATCGCTGCGGTGCTGGCGATACTCGTCGGCATCGGCCTTTCCCGTTTCGCCTATCCCGGCTTCATATGGAAATAGGAGCGCATTGGGCGACTGGTCGCCGTCATTTTCCGTTGCAGCCGTCCGCGCGCGACTGCTCGTTGGCACCTTTGCATCCTTCAAGTTGCGCTGTTTGGTAGCCGGGGTGGAAAGATGAGACGGTCATATCCGTCCGCAACTCCGGAGCCAGCCTTGACGGCTCGCCTCGTGGATGGACCGCAGTTGCGGTCCCGTCGGCTAGGTCAGATCGTGCTTGATTGGAATCGCCTCTGGCGATCCAACCAGACATGTGAATCTGATCTATCCTATTGAAAATATGGCATGTTCACAGGTGTGAATGGAACCGCGACTGGTTCCATTCACACCTGATGTACTATAAGGCCAGAGCCACGCCACGTAGCCGATATAGAGCGCCACCAGCAATCCGCCCTCCCACCGGCTGATACGTCTGCCGGTATAGGCAAAGGCCACAAGCAGGATCGAAGCCGCGATCATCACCAGGTTATCAAAGCGGACGATCTCGGGCGGCACCCGGGTCGGGGCAATCGTTGCCGTAACGCCTCCGATCCCGAGGATGTTGTAGATGTTGGACCCGACGATGTTGCCAAAAGCGACATCGGTCTGCTTGCGGATTGCCGCCATGATCGACGTGACCAGTTCCGGCATGGAGGTCCCGACCGCCACGATCGTCAGGCCTATGATCGTCTCCGAGACGCCGAGCGACCGGGCGAGCGCGACCGCGCCGCCGACCAGAAAGTAGCCACCGAGAACGACGAGGGCTAATCCGGCGATGGCCACGAACAGCGACATGAAAACCGGGCGCGTCGGGCTTTCGACGGGAATGAGGGCAGGATCCACCGCTTGTGCAGCCATCGTCTTCTCATAGACGGCGCCGTGATCGCCTGTCGCAAGTTGCCGCTCCTGCCGAAAGGCGGCGAAGACATAGAGCGCAAGGGCTGCGACGAACAGGACACCGATCAAGGCGCCAAGCGGCATGAGAGCTGCCGTTGCGGCAAACACGAGCGTGACGGCGACCATAACCGCGCAATCCCGCTTCAACGCGTTTGACGTGACCAAAATGGGCGTCAACACGGCCGATGCCCCGAGGATGAGCAGAATGTTCGCGATGTTCGAGCCGACGATGTTGCCGTAAGCGATTCCCGGGGACCCGCTCAGGGCAGCCTGAACCGAGGTCACGAGTTCCGGGGTGGATGTCCCGAAGCCGACGAGGGTGAGCCCGATGACCAGGGGCGAAACGCCGAACCGCGTCGCGACCTGCACAGCGCCCCGTACGAGTAACTCGCCCCCGATAACGAGGAGAATGAGACCTCCGATCAAGGGCAACGCGATCTCAACCATTCACTACTTTTCTTCGCATTGTCGCCGGCGCCAAAGCGTGCCCGGGTCGACTGCCAAATGAGTTGCTGTCCCAGTCGTTGCGCAGACAGGAGCGTACTTGATTTTCCTTTCGTCTTTCCTCCCGAGCGACCTCCTCGGGCGTCGGGTTGTATTTTACCCTTTTCGTCCGCTCGAGCAGGATGAATCTGACCCGGTCCGCGTCCTTCTGAACGGACATCTTGTCCCCGCCTGCGGTCATGGTCATGAACAGACCGACTTCCTCAAGGCGTCGCGCCAGGGCGTCGCGAGTAAATATGGCCCGCTCGGCTGAGGTTGCGCTGATGATGACACCGCGGGGAGGGACTTGCTTCGGCAGGAATCGGGGCTTCAGGCACTTTCTTGATGGTCGCAGCGCGGCGTTCGCGCTCAACTCCGACGCTTTCGGGCAGTGCTGACGTGGCACCGCGGATGCTGACGCGGTCGAGGCTAATATCCCTCAGCTCCAGGAAGGGCGGCGCTCTCGGCTGCGCTCCGGCGGCGCTGTCATCGGCTTGCTCCAGATCGGATCAAAGTTCGTCCGCGGCTCAATGCGCGTCGGGTGGTGCGAAGAGAACCAGTTCGACACGTTCCGACCCCTCGACATGGGCATGGTGGCGTGGCGGGATGTCGAAAAAATCGCCCTGCCGGATGCGCGTCTCGTTCCCCGTATCGATCATCTGGACGGCGAGCGTCCCCGAGACGCAGTAGCCAACATGGTGCATCGGGCACGCATCGGGGTTGCCGAGAAGCGGCTTTTCGTCGGCCTCCCAGGTCCAGCCCGGCTCAAAGATCGCGCGCATCCCGGTGGTGCCGTCAGCCATCTTCACGATAGAGATGCCGCCGTGCATCTTCATGTCGAGCCGCTCGTCAGGTGAATCGAAACGTCTGATCTCGATAAAGCTATTCATGCTCTGATGATCCTCCGAATTGGTCTGTGCAGCTTACTGCAACTGCAACGGCCGCAGCCGGGCAAATGCGCGCCACCGAGGGTGAGGGGTGGTCCCTTGATCGGTAAAGGACCGGCTTCCACATCTAAGAGAATTTCTGGTGCTCCGCTCAAGTTTCGTCACCGACATTCAACTCGCGGCGCACCTCGGCATACACGATCACACTGAAAAGCGCGGTGCCGCCGATTACGTTTCCGACGAATGCAGGTACGCCGAAGGCAAGGAGAAAATCGAAAACGCTGACCTCTCCGGCGACCACAAGCAACAATACCTCGACGCCGCCCGATACGATATGCACGAAATCCGCGAGGGCGATGAGGTAGATTACGGTGACAACAGCCCAGAAAGCCGCCTCTTTCGCGCTGGGCAGAACCCAAACCAGCGATGCCATGAGGAACCCGGCCCCGATTGCCCGGATAAACATTGTAACCGGGTCGTTCGCCATCGTGTGCCGGCCCAGTTCGTGCATTGCGGATAATGTCTCCGCGTCGGTAATATCCGTAAGCGTCCAGAACACCGCGAATATCAGCGCACCTGTAAGGTTGGCGAGCGACACAACGAGCCAAAGCCGCGCGACAGCGTAAGCAAACGACCAGGTTCGCCGGACCATCAGCGGCAGGATTGGCGTGATTGTGCTTTCCGTGAACAGTTGATGGCGCGACAGGATGACGATGAGGAATCCAGCCGTATAGCCGAACTTGGCGACCAATGGAGACCAATCGGTCTGAGGCAGGTGTACGGTCAGTATCGCTTCGCCTAAGACCGAGAGACCGATGGTCATGCCGGCGGCGACTCCCGACCACCACAACGCTGCGACGGGCCGTCCGACCTCCCGCAGCCCCTCTTCCCTGACGATCTCGTAGACCATCACCGGCGGCAACCGGCTCCGTTCTTCGACCGCCTTTTGTTCGCTCGCGGACAGGTTCGGATTGGTGGCGGCGACATGGTCATGGACATGCTTGCGGTTTTTCCTGGTTGCCATGTCCGCCTCCGCTCCTGATCGCGACTGTCGAAGCATAAACTCGATCAATCGAACGTGGTTCCGCTCATTCGGAATTTCCGGATAGCAAGGGCACCTATGCCTGACGCACGCATGCAAATTTTTTAAAAGCTGGAACCTAACAAACTGCCATCCGTTCTATTGAAGAGCCGACCGTCCCATGCACGCCATCAGGAGTGGGAAGTACATGTCACGGAGCAGACAGCACAGTTCAGGAGGGAAGCCGCTGTTGAACAGGCGCTCCTTCATTTCGTGGTCCGCCGCTACAGCGACGACTGGCGGGCTGGTCGCCTCTACCCTGGGGACTGACGTTGCGCCGAAGGACGTCACCGGAAGGTCTGATCCCTATCAGCCGATTTATCGGGAAACGGACCACATTCGTGAATTTTATCGCCTCTCGCGCTTCTGATTGAAGCGGTTGCTTTGTCGGGCGGAGGAAACCGAACTTAATGCCTTTGAAAACGAGCACTGCACCGAAATCCCGATCCGGCCTGAATTGGTCGACCGACACGAAAAAGGGGCCTCCGGCACGGGTCTCCCGGCGCGTTTTCCTGAAGCGATCGGGCGTGGCGGCGGCGTCAATTCCAGCCGCAGCGGCTCTCGAATTCACCATGGTGAAAAGGGCTGACGCTCAAGAATCATACAGTGACAGTCAAATCGAGCGGAAAAAGACGGTTTGCCCGTTCTGCGCCGTCGGCTGCAGTATCTGGGCAGAAGTGCAGAACGGCGTGTGGATAGGGCAGGAGCCGGCGTTTGAAAGCCCGGTAAACATGGGTACGCACTGCGCCAAAGGCGCCTCCACGCGCGAACTCGTTATCGGAGAGCGTCGCCTCAAGTATCCGATGAAACTCGTCGGCGGCACCTGGCAGCGTATTCCGTGGAGCCAGGCGATTGATGAGATCGGCGACAAAATGCTGGAGATTCGCGCGGAATCGGGTCCGGATTCCGTTTACTGGCTCGGCTCCGCGAAATTCACCAACGAACAAGCCTATCTATTCCGCAAGTTCGTGGCCTTCTGGGGTTCGAACAATGTCGACCACCAGGCCCGGATTTGCCATTCAACGACGGTTGCCGGTATCGCGAACACGTTCGGCTATGGCGCGATGACAAACAGTTTCAACGATATGCACAATTCGAAGTGCATTTTCATCATCGGCGGCAATCCGGCGGAAGCTCATCCTGTCTCCATGCTGCATGTACTCCATGCCAAGGAAAAGGGCGCGAAGATTATCGTCGTCGATCCCCGATTTACCCGCACCGCAGCGCATGCCAACGAATATGTCAGGGTCCGGGCTGGTACCGACGTCGCCTTCATCTGGGGTATTCTCTGGCACATTTTCGAAAATGGCTGGGAGGATCGGGCCCACATAGAGAAGCGGATCTATGGCATGGATCAGGTGCGCGCGGTCGTTGCCGAATACACGCCGGACGAAGTCGAACACATAACCGGCGTCCGACCGTCACAGGTACGCCGCATCGCCCGCATGCTGCACGAAAACCGGCCTGGTGCGTTGGTATGGTGCATGGGCCTTACCCAGTCGCATATCGGCAACAACAATACCCGAGCCGCCGCCATCCTGCAGTTTGCGCTAGGCAACATGGGCCAGTCGGGCGGCGGCGTGAATATTTTTCGTGGTCATGACAATGTGCAGGGCGCAACGGACCTGGGCCTGCTGTGCCACGATCTGCCCGGCTACTACGGGTTGAGCACAGGAGCCTGGAAGCATTGGTCGCGCGTCTGGAATGTGAACTACGAGTGGCTGAAGGGACGCTTCTTCAACCAGGAATTTATGGAAACCAAGGGAATACCGGTCTCGCGCTGGTTCGACGGCGTTCTCGAAGACGTGCAGGACCTGGATCAGCCTGACCGCATCCGCGCCATGGTCTTCGCGGGTCATGCGCCGAATTCCATGACCCGCCAGCCCGATCTGAAGAAAGGCCTGGACAAGCTCGACCTTCTCGTCGTCTGGGATCCGGTGGCCACACTGACTTCGGTCCTGTCGGACCGGAGGGACGGAACGTACCTGCTACCTGCTGGCAGCACGATGGAATGCGCGGGGTCGGTCACGAACTCGCAACGGGCGCTTCAATGGCGGGAAAAAGTCGTCGATCCGGTTTTCGAAGCGAAGTCCGATTATGAAATCACTTATTTGTTCGCAAAGAAATTCGGCTTCGAGCAAGAGCTGTGCCGGAATATCAACGTCGAGCAGGACAAACCTGTGCCGGAGGACATTCTGCGCGAGATAAATCGCGGCATGTGGACCGTCGGATACAGCGGGCAGTCGCCGGAGCGGCTAAAACTGCACATGCAGCATCAGGACAAGTTCGACAGCACCACGACACGCGGCATGAGCGGCCCGGTGGAGGGCGAATATTACGGCCTCCCGTGGCCATGCTGGGGTACGCCGGAGATGAAACATCCCGGCACGCCGTTGCTCTACGACATCAGCAAGCCGGTGGCTGAGGGCGGCGTTCCGTATCGCGCTCGCTGGGGCGTCGAGCATGAAGGCGACACTCTTCTGGCCGAGGACAGCTGGCCGGAAGGTTCCGATATCCAGGACGGATACCCGGAATTTTCATATGGAATGCTTCGCCGGCTGGGGTGGGAAAGCGACCTAACCGCCGAGGAAATGGCAACGATCCGCCGAGTTGCGGAGGACGATACGCTCGACAGGGTGAACTGGAAAACGGACATTTCCGGCGGAATCCAGCGGGTTGCCATCGCCCATGGCTGTGCGCCTTACGGCAACGGGCGCGCCCGTGCGTCAATCTGGACGTTTCCCGATCCGGTGCCCGTCCACCGCGAGCCGCTTTATACACGGCGTCGCGATCTTCTGCCGAAATACGGGACCTATAGCGATCGCCGCGATTATCGGCTGCCCGTGCTCTTCCAGTCAATTCAGGAGCGTGACGTAAGCCGCGAATTCCCGCTTATCCTGATAACCGGACGTCTGGTTGAGTATGAAGGCGGCGGCGACGAAACACGTGCGAACAAATGGCTTGCCGAGCTGCAGCAGCAGATGTTCGCGGAAATCAATCCGCGCGAGGCCGCCAGACACGACATCGTGCAAGACGACATGATCTGGGTGCATACGCCTGAAGGCGCGCGCGTCCGTGTCGCAGCCATGATCACCGAACGTGTCGGTTCCGGCACGGTATTCATGCCGTTCCATTTCGGAGGGTACTGGATGGGCGAGGATATCAGCGCCCGCTATCCGCCCGGCGCGGCGCCATATGTCATGGGCGAGGCCGCGAATACGGCCATGACGTACGGCTACGATGTCGTGACCTTTATGCAGGAATCAAAGGGAACCCTGTGCCGCATCAGTACTGGATAGGAGAGCCGTCATGGCCCGCATGAAATTTCTCTGCGATGCCGAGCGGTGCATCGAATGCAATGCCTGCACCACGGCGTGCAAGAACGAGCACGAGGTGCCGTGGGGCATGAACCGGCGGCGCCTCGTCACACTGAATGACGGCACACCGGCGGAGAAATCGATTTCAATTTCCTGCATGCACTGCACGGACGCGCCTTGCATCGCGGTGTGTCCGGTCGATTGCATCTATCAAACCGAAATCGGAATTGTCCTCCATTCCAAGGATATCTGTATCGGTTGCGGGTACTGCTATTATGCCTGTCCGTTTGGCGCACCGCAGTATCCACAGGCGACGACATTCGGCAGCCGCGGAAAAATGGACAAGTGCACTTACTGCGCCGGTGGACCGGAAGATAACGGCTCCGAGGCCGAGTACGAAAAATACGGCCGCAACCGGATCGCCGAGGGCAAGCTGCCGCTTTGCGCCGAGATGTGCTCCACACGCGCGCTGCTCGCCGGCGACGGCGACGAAGTCGGTGAAATCTATAAAGAGCGCGTCTCCAACCGTGGCTATGGCTCCGGTGCCTGGGGATGGTCGACCGCCTATTACGGGTCGCGAGCGGCCGGCACGGGCCAAGAGTGGAACGACAACTGAAACAGAGAGGCTGACATGGTACGGATTGGCGCCGCGATTACCGTTATTGTCGTCGGGGCCCTGCTCGGACTGACCATCGCCGGAACCTTTGGGCATCAGCCTGTGATCGTACCGACCGGCGGTGTTACCGATGGGGGGCCGCAGGATATGCTGCCGTCCGACGAACCGGCGCAACAGGTGTTTCGGGAACGAACGCGGCTACAGCGTTATCGCGGCGAATCGGGCCCCTCGCCCGATGGCGCGCGCAGCAATCCTGTATTCGGTACAGATTTGGAAGCCCGCAGTTCCGGCATCGCGCCAGCCGAACTGACCCGACAGTGGCTTGCGGATGAAGACCGGGACTGGCAGATGCTGCGCGACAGAGGGTTCATCAACGGTATCTCGCCCACACTCGCCGATCCCCGCGCCAGTATGCTGCAGCAGCCGCAGGGACGCGACTGGCGGCGGCTCCATAACCACGAAATCACCTATGGCGGCGGCTGGGTGATCTTCGGGTTCTCACTGCTGCTGGCGCTGTTCCTTCTGATCCGGGGCAGGATCCCCCTCAAGGAGGGATTCAGCGGAAAAACGGTCCGCCGCTTCGAGCCGCTCGAGCGCGCCAACCACTGGTTCACCGCGTCAAGTTTCGTCATGCTGGCGCTAACGGGTCTGGTTCTGCTCTACGGCCAGATGCTCCTGAAACCCTGGATGGGCGCTGTCGCTTACAGGTGGCTCGCTCAGGCGAGCCTCTACACCCACGTGGCCTTCTCTGTCGCCTTCGCCCTGGGGCTCCTCTGCATGGTCGTGATGTGGACGGGTCGCAATCTACCGAAGAAGGTCGATTGGCAGTGGTTGAAGCGCGGCGGCGGATTCATGAGCGACAAGAGCGAAAACCCGCCCGCCGAAAAATTCAATGCCGGCCAGAAGCTGATCTTCTGGAGCGTTTTTATCGGCGGTGGATTGCTCATCCTGAGCGGGCTTACCTTGATGTTCCCGTTCTTCTGGTTCGGTATCGAGGGCATGCAGTGGGCCCTGATCGTCCACGCCGCGCTTGGCCTGATAATGACCGCGGTGATTATCGGCCATATCTACATCGGTACTGTAGGCATGGTCGGCGCAATAGACGCGATGTGGTCCGGCGACGTCGACCGCAATTGGGCCGAGGAACACCATTCGCTGTGGGTACAGAATGAAATCGACAGTCGGGGGAAGAACCCATGAAAATGTTTCTTGCCGGTACCTGTGTTGCGATCGGAGTCGCTATTGCGGCCGGTTTCGCGCTGAATGCCGTGGAAATCGACAGCGCCCGGTTCAATTCCACAGAGAATGTGCGCCTATAGGGATCGTCCACGCTGCCAGCGCAGCAATGCGTTTTCCACATCCATAAAGCGGGAACCCAACCCGCCGACCGCAGCATAGAATTTCGAATGCCTGGTTCGGGATAAATCCTCGAAAAAGCGAGGCGCCCAGTGTGCCAGATGCGCCTCGAAGAAATCGGATTCCGTACGCAGATCCTTGCGCGTACCGAATGCACCTGTCAGCATACCAGCCATCATCTCGCACAGTGCTGCGATGTGATCTTCGGATTCATGTACCCCTTCCGCACGCGCAATCCCGAGTAACGCCATGTCGCTACGAAGCTTGGCCAAGGGCCGCTCAGCGACAAAGCCCGTCAGATAATAGGATGCGTAGGGAATCAGTTCGCCGCGGCTGACGCCGATGAAGATCGTCTCATACGCACGTCGCGCCTCGCATTCGTCAGTCTCCGCCGACGCCAGCGCGACTTCATCCAGTGCCGCCCCGACGGGGCCGCGGTCCCCATCGAAGCCGCGCAGCATATCGAGCAGCATTCGGTCAGGCGGCCTGGCCAGAAGACGACCGAGCAGCATGTAGTATCGACTGCGCGCCTGGTTGTCGCGATCCGGTTCCGACATCACTGTTCCATCACACGGTCCCGCTTCCGGCGCGCCCGGATTCGGCCTTATCGTTCTGCTCAGCTTGTATGTCGTCGCCAGAAGGCTCCTCGGAACCGTTATCGCTGTCGGTTCCATCGGCCTTCAGGGCGTCCGTCATGCCGAGGCCGAAGCGCCAGGCTGTGCGCACGACTCTCCCCATCGCTCCTTTCGCTGTGTAATCTTCGCCATATTCGACAAGTCCATCAAGTTCCGAAAAAGAAGGATCGGCGCGCCACAGCTTCCGCAGAGCATTCTTGCGCAATACGTCGTCGACTCCGTGTCGCATAAAAGCCGAATAGTCGGAGTCGCGCCCGAGCGATGCGATGTCGGGAAGGGCCGAAGGCTCGTCCGGCTCGACCTCGGTTTCCGTCTTGGTTTCCGCCTTTGGGGCCGGTGGCGGCGCCGCCGCCTCGTCCGCAACAGCTTCTTTTTTGCGCCGTGACCATCGCAAAAGCAACCGATCGCGTTCAGCCATGACGATCCGGGATCTCCCAGCCCGCTCGCGCGACAGACGGGCCGGCATATGTCGGCGCTGTGCCGTGCTCCCCGGCCCCGCCGCCCTTGCGCTTCCGCTTTTCGAAATGCGCTTCCCGATGATTTAATTCAATAAAGCGATCAAGCCAGACGCGGATGAAACCAGGCATCGCTACGGGAAATACGGCATCGTCGCCTTCTGTACAGGCCATCGCTTCGTCGGGAGAAACAGTAACAAGGTACGGCATGATCGCTCCCTCCCCGGTCGCCACAGGATGTGGCCGAACCGCGACATAAACGACAGGATTCTCCATGCCAAGATTTTGCTTATAGGCCGCCGTCTCTGCGCGATGCAGTTCGACCGGCAGATGCCCGGTATGGAACAGCGCATATTCTTCTTCCCTGATCAGGACTTGCCATTCTTCCCTGGCAATATCCGTCTTTACCGGAATTACCGCTCGCACCGCCCACGACCAATTCTGCCATGCACTAATTGCCGCACGCTTTTCAACTAAAATGCCGACCCAAAGGGAAGCCATTTTTCGTCCCTTCATCCTTTTTGCCGCCCGCTCCTTATTAACATGGTGGCGGCGGTGTGAATGTAAACTGCGCGAGGACCCGAACCTAATTGTCCTCCAGGCGTTTCTTCAACAGGAGGGCTCATGAAATTTAACGGTAAGCGTTACCTGATCTGTGACTGCGAAGGCACGATGGACATTGATGGACCGGGCCTTTCGCGGCATTTTGGGAAAAAAGATGGCGACATCATTCATACAGCGCTCTGCGGCTCGGAAAGAGAAATCGCGGCCCGGGCCTTCGCGGAAAACGGCGATCCAATTGTTGTTGCGTGCCGTCACCAGGAAGCGCTTTTCCGCAAGATGGCTGCTGAAGCCCACCGTGACGATCCGATACAATTTGTCGACATACGCGAAAGCGCCGGCTGGTCGGAACGTGCCGGAGACGCTTTGCCCAAGATTGCAGCGCTCCTCGCCGCGGCGGTGGATGACCCGGTAACTACCGATACGATGACATTAACCTCTGAGGGACGGTGTCTTGTCTACGGGCGGGATCAGACAGCGTTGGACGCGGCGGCACGCCTTGCGCAACGGCTTGACGTAACATTGCTTCTGGATACCCGCGGGTCCGGCGACAGTATCGTCAGCACGGACAGCGTGGCGTTCCCCATTTTTTCAGGACGCGTTGTCACACTGAGCGGGTACCTTGGCCGGTTCGACCTCAGGGTAGACGGCTATGCCGCTGTATCGCCGTCCTCACGCGGCGGTCTTGGCTTTGGGGCAACGCATGATGGTGCTACCGCCAGTTGCGATATTGTCGTCGACCTGAGCGGCGGTACGCCTCTACTCCCGGGTGGCGAAAGGCGTCATGGCTATTTGCGTCCCGATCCGGGAAATCCGGCCGCCGTCGAAAGGGCATTATTCGACGCCGTGGGCCTGGTGGGGGAATTCGAAAAACCCGTCTATGTTAATTATCGACCCGATCGCTGCGCACATGCGCGCAATGGACTGCAAGGCTGCACGCGTTGCCTCGATGCCTGTCCGCTCTCGGCCATCAGTCCGGACAAGGACGTTGTCGCTATCGACGCGGGAATCTGCGACGGCTGCGCACTCTGTCATTCCGTATGTCCGACCGGTGCTGCGACCTATTTTGAGGCAGCTGCCGAAAGACAGGGTGAACGAATGCGAAGCCTCCTTCTTGCCTATCGTGATGCCGGCGGCAAAGCGCCGGTGGTTCTTATCCATGATAAAAAACGTGGTGCGGAGGCGATCCGGCTGATGTCTCATTGCAGCCGGGGGCTGCCGGCTCACGTGCTGCCCTTCATCGTGGACGAGCCCGGCCAGGCGGGTCTCGACCTCACCTTGCCGGCCCTCGCTTTCGGCGCAACCCGTGTCATCCTCGTAGCAGACCCAGCCGCCGCTGCCGGAAACGAGGCGCTTCGGAAATCGGTGTCTTTGGCATGCGCGGTAACCGAAGGACTGGGCTACGGCGCAGGACGGGTGCGGCTGTGGGAAGACATTGATCCGATAGCCCTGGAGGAGTGGTTATATGACGATGTGCCGGACGCCAATCCGGCAGCCGCAGGTTTCAGGCCAGCGGGCCAACCCCGCGATGTGATCAGGCTGGCGCTGGGCGCCTTGCATGATGCGGCGCCACGTTCAACCGACGCGATAGACCTCCCGGACGGCGCGCCATTCGGAGCAATTTCGGTAGACCAGCACGCCTGCACGCTTTGTCTTGCCTGCGTGCCGACCTGTCCAACAGGCGCGCTGGGGGACAATCCCGAAATGCCACAGCTTACGTTCGTCGAAGATTGCTGCGTGCAATGCGGGCTTTGCCATGCGACCTGCCCCGAAGGAGCCATCACGCTCGCCCCGCGTCTGCGGTTCGGCGAGGATACCCGTCGACCGAGCGTATTGAAAGAAGAGGAGCCGTTCGAATGTGTTCGATGCGGTACGCCGTTCGGTACCCGCGCCTCGATCGAACGCGTCGTTGCGCAGCTCGCCGGAAGCCATCCGATATTCCGTGATCCGGCCGCGGCGGACAGGCTGAAGATGTGTGGCGACTGTCGCGTGAACGCACAGTTCAACCACGGCGCCGAACCATTCCAGGGAGCCGCGCCACCGCGCGCGCGTACTGCCGGAAACGACGGCACAGACGATGTGTCATCGGGTGGACGCTCAAAAGCCCGACAATAACCCCGCGCCACCAGAAGTTGTCGTCATCAGGTAAAGTGGATTCACGTGTCGGCGGGATCGCCAGAGGGGCCAGGCACGGCGAGCATTGGCGAGCCAGCCATTGCCTTAAACACGCCCGGTCTCAGCGGGTTCGGGATGCGACGTCTCCCCCGCGCTTACCAGGGCCCGTCGGTCGAAGGCTATGGACTTCACCAGTGCAAATACTGGCGTTCCCGGCGAGAGACAGAGATCGGCAACAGCAGCACGTGTGATCCGGGCGCGCAGATTCGCGCCACCGACATCCACCAGCGTCTCGGCAAAGGCTGTATCCGCCTCTTCCTCAATCTGGCTGATAGTGCCGGAAAGGATGTTGCGGACGGAAACCTTGCCTGGACGCTCGGTCGCCAGGGATACATCGCGGGCCCGGACGCGCAGGCGTACCGCGCTGCCGATGGGCAGCTCCACCATGGGTATGTCGATGGCCTGCCCATGATGGTCGAGGCGCGTCAGGTGGAACCGGTTGTCATGTCCGACGATACGGGCGGTGAGGACCACCCCGGCCTCGAAGCGCCCGGTCGCTGGCTGGAGATCGAGACGTTCCAGCACGGCCGCCACCGGTCCTTCGGCGACCTTTTTTCCGTTGGCAAGCACCACCATGCGACGCGCCAGACCTGCGACCTCGTCAATGGCATGCGTCACATAGATGACCGGTACGCCGAACGCCCCTGGAAGCCGTTCGATATAAGGCAGGATTTCCGCCTTGCGCTGGATATCGAGCGCGGCAAGCGGTTCGTCCATCAGCAGGAGGCGGGGCCGGGTCAGGAGCGTTCGTCCGATCGCCGCCCTTTGCCGTTCGCCGCCCGACAGCGCGCCAACGCGCCGGGGGAGCAGCGCGCCCAGATCCAGTGCGGTAACGACATCGTCGAATTCGATGCGACGATCGATCCCGGCAGAGCGGCGGGCCGCATAGCGCAGATTGCCCGCAACCGACAGGTGGGGGAACAGGCGCGCGTCCTGAAAGACGTAACCGACGCCCCGCCGGTGCGGCGGTACGAAGATAGCGTCCCCGGTATCAAGCCACGCCTCGTCGCCGAAGGCGATGCGGCCCTCGGCGTTTTTCTCAAGGCCGGCGATGATGCGGAGCAGCGTGGTTTTCCCGCAACCGCTGGGGCCGAACAATGCGGTAATGCCGTCGAGCCCGAAGCGGTGAGAGATATCGAGTTCGAAATCCGGATAGGCATTGCGCGCGTCAACGGTCAGATCAATCATCGCTTACCCCAAATGGATCGGAAAACGGCGGTTCGCGGTGTAGACGAACAGGAGCACGAGAAAGGAAAAGACGAGGAGTCCGGCCGACAGGATATGCGCATCGGCGTAGTTGATCGTCTCGACATGTTCGTAGATGGCGATTGAAATCACCTTGGTCTTGCCGGTGATGTTCCCGCCCACCATCAGGACCACGCCGAATTCGCCGATGGTGTGCGCGAAGGTCAGCACCGTCGCCGTCAGATAGCCCCGCGCCGCCATCGGGGCGGCGATGGTGAAGAAGGTATCGAGCGGCGACGCGCGCAGGGTCGCCCCGGCTTCGAGCGGCCCCCGACCGATGGTTTCGAACGCGCCCTGAAGCGGCTGCACGGTGAACGGCAACGAGTAAAAGACAGATGCGACCACCAGACCCGTGAACGAGAAGGTCAGCGTGCCGCCGGTCAGGCTGACCCAGAGGCTGCCGATCGGCGATGTCGGACTGAGAAAGACGAGCAGGTAGAAGCCGAGCACTGTCGGCGGCAGCACCAGCGGCAGGGCGGTAACGGCTTCGACCGCGGATTTCGCGCGCGACCGGGTATGCGCGAGCCACCACGCAAGCGGCGTCCCGATCACGACAAGGATCGCCGTCGTTACGAGGGCCAGATGAAGGGTAAGCCAGAGCGGCCCGAGATCGGGGAGAATCATGGCTGTTCCACGCCATACCCGAACCGCCCGATGACCTCTCGCGCCCAGGGCGACCGGAGGAAATCGAGAAACGCCCGCGCCGCCGCGTTCTCCGCGCCTGCTTTCAGCAGCACCGCGTCCTGCCGGATCGGGTCGTATGCTTCTCCCGGCACGTCCCAGGAACTGCCCGGCTGCCTGTTGCCGGGGCTGGCCACATGGGATTTGGCGACGAAGCCCATTTGCGCGTTACCCGTCGCCACCATCGAGTGCGCCTGGCCGATGTTCTGGCCCATGACGATCCTGGCGGATACCGTATCCCAGAGGCCGTAATACCGCAGCGTCTGCTTCGCCGCGAGGCCGTAGGGCGCGAGTTCGGGGTTGGCGATGGCAAGGTGGTCGAAATCGCCGGCCTTGAGCGCTTCGACGCCATTGCCGGATATCCGGCCGGCATCGGGGCTCCACAGGACGATCCGGCCAATGGCATATGTGAGGCGGGTTCCGGGCACGCCATCCCCTTCGTCCTCGAGCCGCTTCGGCCGTTCCCGGTCGGCCGCCATGAAAACGTGGAACGGTGCGCCATTCTTGATCTGGGCGTAGAGCTTGCCGGTGGAGCCTGTCGTGATATTGACCGTATGTTCCGTTTCCGCCTCGAACATGGTCTTCAGTTCGCCCGCGACTTCCTTGAAGTTCGTCGCGACCACAACAAGCGCTTCATCTGCGTGCGCGGGCGCCGGGACGACTGACAGGCTCAGCAGGGCGACTGCCAGTGCTGCGCCGACGGACCGCACCAGCACTGCGGGGATACTTCTCATGGGACTCTCCGCCGACATGTTCATTTAAACATATCGGCGGAGACGGGCGCCGGCAATCGTTATTTCTATCCGGACATGTCGGCCATCAGCACGCGAAGCTGCGCCATCTCGTCCGCGATGGCCCGGGCGGTCAGCGCCTCCATCCGGCGATAGCAGGCCAGTACCGCTTCGCCGTCGGGTGTCAGGATGGCGCCACCGCGGGCCTGCCCGCCGCGACGGGTTTCGACCAGCGGGCGCTTGAAGCAGGCATTCATCGATTCGACCAGCAGCCAGGCGCGCTTGTAGCTCATGCCCATCCGCCGCCCGGCAGCCGCGATCGAGCCCGTCTGCCGGATTCCCTCAAGGATGTCGGCCTTGCCCGGTCCGATGGCGATGTTCGGCTCCAGCACGACCCGCAACCGCGCACCGGAGGTCTTGTTGCCAGCTTTCATGGCAATAGGGATATAGGCTCGCCGTCATTGTGTCACACGGCTTTTTCAACGGGCGGGGATTTCAGGGTGGTCTCCGATCTGATAGAAATCCATTATGCACGACACGGACGACACGCCGGTCAGGCTGCCCGCGCCCGGCCGCGCCGCCGCAGGATCATGCCGGGACCTGCAAGGGCTGGATACAGGCCGAAACAATCGCCCGCATTGCCGATCATGAAATTTGCGGTAGCGGCGAACGCCTGCCCAGGATACGGAACGGGAGGAACGGATGAGTAAGGGCCTGTCGAAGAAGCTCCGGCAACTGGACGACTTTCTGCTGAGCGACTCCGCCGGCGACGACGCCATGCTGCTGAGCGAGCTGGACGGGTTCCTGGCGGGGGTGATTGTCTGTCCCGACCTGATTATGCCTGGCGAATGGATGCCCGTTATCTGGGGTGACGATGAAGGCCCCGAATTCGACGGCGTGGAAGAACTGAAAACCGTCAGCAACCTGATACTGGGCCATTACAATGACATCATCCGCCAGTTGGACAGGGGGCGCTACCATCCCATCTTCGACATCGATTTCGACGGCACCATTCTATGGGAAACATGGATCGAAGGATTCATGGAAGCCATGCGCCTGCGCCCCGATGCCTGGATTGCCTGCGTTGGAATCGAAGACGCCGACCTCCAGCAGGCGTTATTCGTGCTCAGTCGGCTCACGGAACTGGCAACCAATCCAAACGATATCGAGCCCCTGGAGATCGATGAGGAACTGGAAGACCTCGCGCCCGACCTGATCGCGGCGCATGTCAAAATTCTGCATCGTGTACGACTCGCGCAGACAAAGCCGCATGTGGCGTCCGTGGACGGGAAACAACCGAATCCGGGCCGCAACGCCCCCTGTCCATGCGGTTCCGGCAAGAAGTTCAAGAAGTGCTGTCTTAATTGATCCGCCATGAACAAGGCCGGGACCGCCGGACGCTTGAAGTTGGCGTCCGATCAAAAGCGACCTGTTTTATTGCCGTAACACGCGACCCGCGCGAGCGCCGGTGCAGTGTCCGTGATCGTACAGGACCGCGCCGTTGACGATGACATAGTCTATACCGCGCGGCGGCGTGTAGAGTCGTTCGCCCCCCGCGGGTAGGTCGCGGCGGACCTCTGTTGCCTTCATCGCGGAGCCGACGCTGTCGCGGTCGAATATCGTGATGTCCGCCGCCATGCCGGGCGCGAGCCGCCCCCGGCCCGTGATGCCGAACAGCGTCGCGGGTTCCGCGGTGATGCGGTGGATGGCGCGTTCGAGGCTCATGGCCTGCCGGTC
Organism: Alphaproteobacteria bacterium; assembly: GCA_040905865.1. NCBI lineage: Bacteria > Pseudomonadati > Pseudomonadota > Alphaproteobacteria > Alphaproteobacteria bacterium. Next base: position 27,397 of record JBBDQU010000024.1, on the reverse strand, counting down.
GCGCACCCAGTGCCCCAGGATGTAGGTCGTGTAGCCCGATTCCAGCAGCATATCGACATGCGCGCCGCCATCGGACATGCCGATCAGGATGCGGTCGTCCTGCACCTGCGCCTCGACCCGGTCGGGTTCGGCATTGGCGATACCGCCGAGATATTTCAGTTCCAGCCCGTCCTCGATGGCGAGATCGAAGAATGTATCTATCGGCGCATCGCCGCGCTCGGCGGCGATTTCGGCGACGGTCCGCCGCAGATACTTATGCATCGCCGGGCTCTTGACGCGAAGCACCTGGCTTTCACTCCAGGCGGCGGAAAAGAACTTGCCGCCGGCTTCCCATTCCGCCAGCACCGCGCGGCGGTAGGCGGGGTCGCTGTAGTGCTTCATCTGTTCGTCGAAGGACTGTCCCAGCACTTTGCCGCCGGCATCCAGGTCGGTCATGAAGAACGGATTGCGCAGCCCGACCTCGATTGTCAACGGCCGCGAGGTGCCCTGCGGCTTGCCGCCTCTCGCGACCAGCGGTTCGATCTTCTTCAGATAGGCGGCGAAGGCTTCGGGTCGGTCGCTGCTGCTGCTGACGGCGCCGGACCAGCTGACGGGCCGGCCGCTCTCGGTCAGGAACATGTCCAGCAGGGCGAATTCGCTGTCGCTCAGATTGCCCAGCCGGTCGGCGCAGTTCGTCTGGATCACACCCCGGCCGACCTTCTTCAGCACCCGGGCGTAACAGCGCAATTCGTCCAGGCTCGCCAGGGTGCAGGCCAGCGGCTGGCCCTGCCAGCCCTTCTGGCGTGCGATGGTGGTGGTGCTGAACCCGTTCGCCCCGGCCCGCATGGCGGATTCGAGCAGCGCCGCGATCCGGCCGGTTTCCGTTTCCGTCGCGGCGCGTTCGACGGCGGCGTCGCCCATGACATAGCGGCGCAGCGCCGCCAATGGCATCAGGAAACTGATATTGATGCCGGGCTCGCGCGATTCCGCATAGCTCATGTAGCTTTCGAAGGATTCCCATTCCCAGGTGACCCCGGCCGCCAGCACGTCGATTGACATGCCCTCCAGGCTCACCAGATCCAGCGCGTTGATTTCGCGGTGCTCCGGCAGGCTGGGGGCGACGCCGATGCCGCAATTGCCGACGACGACGGTCGTGACGCCATGCTCCGCCGAGGAGCCCAGGATCGGGTCCCAGCAGATCTGGGCATCGTAATGGGTATGGATATCGACGAATCCCGGGCACACGACCCGCCCCGCGGCGTCGATTTCCGTCGTTGCCGCGCCGCTGACCTGGCCGATTTCCGCGATTACGCCATCGCGGACGGCAATATCGGCGGCAATGCCGGGCGTGCCGGTTCCGTCCACGACGAACCCGTTGCGGATAATCAGATCGTAGGACATTCAATGCGTCTCCCTGCCTGTAAAAACCGTTTTGCGGCGCAGGGTTCCGTGCGGAAGGACCTGTCCGTCCGGTGATCGTGCCTGAATGGCGCGGGCCGGGCAATCTGCGCCACCCGGAGGGCCGGCAGCCGTATGACATTTCCCTGACACACGGCCAAGGACAGGCTTCATGTGAACAGGCGTGGAAAATTATTGCTGCAACGATGGTTGATTCTAAGCTACAGGCGCAAGATCATGAAGAAGTAACATAGGCGCTGGAGGAGCCGAAGATTACCTACAAGGAGGTGAGACTATTTTTGCGGCAAGTAACGCAATAGGGCTGACCTAAATGGCGCAACAACAGGTTTTTCCGGTCATTCGGCGGATATCTCATGCGGTAAGCCCCGTGCTGGCCCGTGCTGGATTCACGCCCAATCAGGTGACGTTCCTCGGCTTGGTGGCCGGGCTGGCAAGCGCTGGCTGCTTTTCTGTAGGGACTCATTTTTGGGGGATAACCGGCGCTCTATTTTGGGCGATTTGTTCGCTTATGGACTATTGCGACGGCGAGGTCGCGCGACTGACGGGGAAATCAAGCCGGTTCGGTGCTGTTTTGGACGACGTTGTCGATTGGATAGTGCATTCGGCATTCTTCCTGGGACTGGGCTATGGCGCGTTCAGTGTTTCCGGAAGCTCCATATGGTTGTGGTTGGGTGCGGCGGCAGCGGTGGGGACGACGATAAATACTTTTGCACAGTGGTGCCGCGAATGGCTTCGCGCCAGCAGAGGTGAGGAACAACCAAGGATCCCGGGCGAAGCTGCGCTTCCGGAGAATTTTCAGGAAAGGATCATTTATGTCTTTCGCGGGTTGTTCCGCGCGGATTTCTGGCTATTGGTCCTTGTACTGGAGGCGTTCCATATCACATGGCTCATGCTTCCGGTTTTTGCCGTGGGGGTCCAGGTGTATTGGCTGACTGGTTTAATGAAGAATGCGGATAAATTTGTCCCATGAAGTCGAAACACAGCACCGCCAGAAAGACAGGGTTGATGCCGCCGATCCATATAGTCGGGGCTGGCGGGATAGGTGTAAGCCTTGCGTGGTCGCTATTGCAGGCCGGGCACGACGTTACGCTCGTCGACGCCAATCCGGAAAAGGTGGCGAGGGGCACAAGCGAGGGTTTGACGGTTGTCGGGCACGGCACCGTCCGGGCGCCCTTCGTTGCGTTCGATGAATGGAACCCGCCAGCGTCAGGTTACATCCTCATCTGCACCAAGACCTACGACAATCCCATTGTCATTGAACGGCTCACGACGGACGCTTGCCTCGTGCCGGTTCAGAATGGAGTCGACCCCGAACTCGAAAAATTGAATCACGCCGGCGAAGGGATATCGTCATTCGTTTCCGAATGCGATCGAAGCAGCCCGGTTACGCGGATTACACGGCCCGGCGAGTTGCACATCGGCACGCGCCGATCGGCGTCAGCGAAAGAAACGGGCGATCTGGCGCTGCTGGCCGATGCATTGGCGGGGGGAAAACTGTTCAGGGTGCGGTATGTCGATAACATATTGCCCTACAAATCGGCCAAGCTGATGTACAACGCGGCAATATCGCCGCTGGCCGCCGCGGCGGGGGTCGATAACGGCGAATTGCTGACGGATTCGCTGGCCACGCGGCTGTTCTTTGCGTTACTGCGCGAAAACTACGCCATTCTGCATCATTGCAGGGTTGAACTCGCCCGAATTGGTCCCTTTCATCCGAAGACCGTATCCCGAATACTCAGTACACCCTTGTTGCCATACGCGATGGCGCTGTTTTTTCGTCCGTCACTGAAGGGAACCTATTGCTCGATGGCGCCGGATATCGCGACGGGCCGGACGGAGGTCGACGCCTATAATGGTCACCTGATCAGGATCGCAAGGGACTTTCCATGTCCGATCAACCGGGCAGCCTGTTCGATGGTCAGGGAGATTGCCTCGGGAACACACCCTATCGGGCGGGAGAACTTCTCAAGGCTCGCGGAAGCATTGCCGGCGGGGGTTTTGCGATGAATCTCGTTACAGGCGGTGGCGGGTTTCTGGGCGCGCACCTCATTTCCCTCCTGCTTGCCGAGGGCCAGGACGTTCGCGTGCTGGAGAAGCCCGGCGCATGTTTGGATCATCTGCCCATCGACCGGATCGACGTGGTCGAAGCGGATATCCGGGACGCGACGGCCGTGCGACCGACCGTGCGAGGATGCGATCGGGTCTACCACCTTGCCGCCGACCCCAACCTGTGGCACCGGGACCGGCGGTCATTCGATGCCGTAAACCATCAAGGCACCGTGAATGTCATGCGCGCCGCGGTTGACGCGGGGATTACGGAGATTCTCTATACCAGCACCGAAAGCATTCTCGCGCCGCCGCCGTCGAAGGAAAACGCACATAACCGGCTGGATCTCGATGAAAGCGACATGCCGGGCCCCTACTGCGTCAGCAAGTTCCGGGCGGAGAGAGCCGTGCATGCAATGGTCGCGGACGGGGCGCAGATTGTCATCGTGACGCCGACGCTTCCGGTGGGCCCGGGGGACTGGAAGCGGACGCCGCCCACGCGCATGACCGTGGCATTCTGCCGCGGCGAAATGCCGGCGTTTCTGGAATGCCGGCTGAACTTCATGGATGCGCGCGACGTCGCCTGGGGCATGGTTCTTGCCATGGAAAAGGGTCGCAAGGGTGCGCGATACGTCTTGGGCGATACAAACCTGTACCTGTCCGAATGGTTGCGGCTGGTCGGCGAAGAAGTGGGGCGCGCCGTGCCGCGCTGGCGGGTGCCATATGCCGTTGCCCTGGGGACGGCCTACATCAGCGAGTTTTGGGCGGATTATATCAGTCATTCAATGCCCATGGCGACGGTCACAGGCGTAAGACTGACGCGACGCAACATGTTTTTCGATACGGCGCCGGATCTGGCGGAACTCGGCCTTCAACCCCGCTGCATTAGAGAATCCGTTCGTGATTCGATTGCCTGGTACCGGGCGCAGGGGTGGCTTTAGGGACGGGTACGGCCTTTTCGCCATTTTATGATTGAGAACGCCAGGAAGGCCGGTGCGCCGATGGCGCCCGCAATCAGGAGCGGCAGGAGACCGCCGAACCAGGCGCATGGGACGACGATAAAGAGGGCGTCGTCAAAATCGAAACCCTTGGGATATCTGAAAACCGCGTTGGGGTGGCTGCCCTGATCGTGAAGTTGAAACACGATCAGGAAAATGGCGCCGATGGAAAGTCCGGAAACAACGCCCATGGCAGGCGCCCACACGCCAAGCGGCGAATCGACGAGTCCGAAACCGATGCCGATGAATACGGCCACATTCACCGCCATGTCCGAATACAGGTCATACCAATGTCCGCCTGGGCTCGACCGGTCGCTGAGGCGCGCGAGCTCGCCGTCCGCCCTGTCGAGCATCGCCGAGACAAGAAAGACCGTCCCGCCCACGATTGCCCAGTCGCGGGTTCCCGCAGCTAAAGCCAATGCCGCGGCCACACCCGTCACCAAACGTAATGTCGTGAGGTGATTTGGAGTAACGGCTGTGCCAATCAATGGTCGAATACACCAGCGCGCCACTGCATGGGCATACGTTTTCGGCGGCTGCGCCTGAGGGGGGGAGTCCGGGTATGCGCGCATTGTCGGATCGTGTTTTCCCTGGGACGGTAATGCACTGCGAGTGCGGATCCCCCTGTAACATACGCCGGGCATCGCCAACAGTGTAAAACGTGCCGGGATTCCCGGGCGCCATTGCAGAGACCGAATGTATGTGTTGTGGCGGCGCTCCGCCACGTATTTACATTAACTAAATTATAACAGTACTTTAAATATTCCTGCCGCAGGATCGGCCATTTTTTTGCGCGCCGGAAATCGCAAAATATGGGCACTGCGAACGGAAATGCTGCGTTGCGCAATTAATTGCTCGGATCCCTTTCCAGCGCCTGCCAGTCTTGGCGCATGGAACAGATATTCCCCGACGAACGCCCCGTTTCCGGCCCGCCGCTCAAGATCATGGTGCTGGATGACCGGCGCGCGCTGACGGTCAGCTGGCAGGGCGGTGTAACGCATTGCCTCAGCGCCGCGGTACTACGCCGCAACTGCCGCTCTTCCGGCGCGGTTCGCGCGCGCATCGATGGCGCCGACGCCGAGATTCCCGGCGACATTACGATCATGGATGCCCGGCTGGTTGGCACATACGCCCTGAACCTTGTCTTTTCCGACGGGGAACATCGCGGGATTTATCCCTGGGCCTGGCTCCGCGAAATCGCAACGAACGAAAAATGTCCGATGGCAAGTAATTGCTGACGCCAAAGCGCCGCAACTGCCATTCAGGTACTGGAGCGGCAAAAATATTTCGCCGGTATGGAGTAAAGAAAATGGATGACATTCAATCGGGCCTGCACCATGTCGACGCCGACATCCTTGTAATCGGCGGGGGAACCGCCGGGCCGATGGCGGCATACAAGGCGAAGTGCAAGAACCCCAACGCCAAGGTCGTGCTGCTTGAAAAAGCGAATGTAAAGCGCAGCGGCGCCATTTCGATGGGTATGGACGGGCTGAACAACACCGTCATTCCGGGCCATGCGACGCCGGAGCAGTATACGAAGGAAATCACCGTCGCGAATGACGGAATTGTGGATCAGAAGGCGGTGCTGCGCTACGCCGAGAACTGCTTCGACATCATCAACGAACTCGATTCCTTCGGTATCCGGTTCCAGAAGGACGAAACGGGCGAGTATGACGTGAAAAAGGTGCATCACGTCGGCACCTATGTCCTGCCGATGCCGAACGGCGACACGGTCAAGAAAGCGCTTTACCGCCAGTTGCGCCGCAAGCAGATCCTGATTTCCAACCGCTTCATGGCGACAAGGCTGCTGAACGGCGCGGATGGGCGCATCGCCGGCGCCATCGCCGTGAACACGCGCACCAGCGAATTCCTCGTCATCCGGGCGAAGGCCGTCATCCTGTGCATGGGCGCGGCGGGACGACTCGGCCTGCCCACCTCCGGCTATCTTTTCGGGACCTATGAAAACGCCGCAAACAGCGGCGACGGTTACGCCATGGCCTATCATGCCGGCGCCGAGCTCACGAACCTCGAATGCTATCAGATCAATCCGCTGATCAAGGATTATAACGGGCCGGCCTGCGCCTATGTCGCCGGGCCGTTCGGCGGCTACACCGCGAACAACGAGGGCATGCGCTTCATCGAATGCGACTACTGGTCCGGCCAGATGATGCAGGAATTCTATAATGAACTGCAATCCGGCAAGGGCCCGGTCTTCCTGAAGCTGGATCATCTGCACGAGGATACGGTCAAGGAAATCGCCAAAACCCTTCACAATGTGGAGCGCCCGACGCGCGGCCGGTTCCATGAAAACCGCAACACCGACTACAACCGCGAAATGATCGAGATGCATATCTCGGAGATCGGCTTCTGTTCCGGGCACAGCGCCTCGGGCGTCTGGGTCGATGAAAATGCCCGGACATCGGTCGCGGGCCTGTATGCCGCCGGCGATATGGCGAGCGTGCCGCATAACTACATGCTGGGCGCGTTCACCAATGGCGCCTTTGCCGGCGAGGATGCGGTGGATTTCGTCGCGGAGCATGACTTCGCGGCCTTCGACGACGGACAGGTCGAGGCCGAAATGACACGTGTTCTGGCCCCGACGAAACGCGAGGACGGCATCCCGCCGAACCAGATCGAATACAAGACCCGCCGCCTGGTAAACGATTACCTGCAACCGCCGAAAGTCACGCGGAAGATGCAGTTGGCGCAGGATCGCTTTGCCGAAGTCCGCGCCGACCTGGAACACATGGTCGTCCGGGATTCACATGAGCTGATGCGGTCGCTGGAAGCTCGGTCGATTCTCGATTGCGCGGATATGGCGGCCCACGCCTCCCTGTTCCGCACGGAAAGCCGCTGGGGACTCTATCATCATTACGCGGACTACCCGGAAAAGGATAACGAGAATTGGTTCTGCCATACGCAGCTGAAAAAGGATGAAAACGGCAGGATGACCAGCTTCAAGCGCCCGGTTGAGCCGTATGTCATCGAGATCGATGACGAGGAAATGGGCGCCTATGACAACCAGCGGGTCAGAGCCGAGGCCGGGGACTGACGACCGCACAGGTCGCCCGAACCGTTCCATAGAGTTTCAGGAGAAAACGATGCCAATCGCCAATACGCCAACCACCGTCCCCGTGACGGTCGATGAATCGAAATGCATTGCGGAAAAAGGCTGCACCGTCTGCGTCGATGTCTGCCCGCTGGACGTGCTGCGGATCAGCGAGGAATCCGGCAAGGCCTACATGAAGTATGACGAATGCTGGTACTGCATGCCCTGCGAAGCCGATTGCCCCACAGGCGCCGTGACCGTCAGCATCCCCTATCTTCTGAGGTAAAGGCATATGAGCGTATTCGAACCTTTCGATTCATCTGAAGATATCGACGACATCCTCGACAAACTGGGCGATTCCGACCCCAAGATCCGCCAGGTTGCGGTAATGGATATGGCGGAGACGGCGGACACCGATGTCGTCCCGCATATCGTCGCCGCCCTGTCCGACCCCAGCGATGAAGTACGTCTGCAGGCCGCGCGCGTACTGGAAAATTTCGACGGCGCCGTCGTGTCGGCCGGTCTGGCGGGCGCCTTGCAGGACCCCTCCCGGGAAGTCGCGGAGGCGGCCGCGTACAGCCTTGCGGAGCTGAAAGACGTTGAGGCAGCCGTCCCCCTGCTGCCCCTCACCGTTCACGAAAAGGCCTTCGTTCGGGAGAAAGCACTGCTGGCGATGAAGGAATTGCGGCATCCGGATTCGCTGATGCCCGCCCTGAATGCCCTGACCGACCCCGTGGCGGGAGTGCGCATTCAGGCGGTTGGCGTTCTCGGATATCTGCAACTGGAAGAATCGCTGCACGCACTTATCGTGGCGTCGCGCGACCAGGACACGGAGGTGCGGCGCGCCGCGCTTGGCGCACTGGCTTATTCGCGCCTTCCCATCATTGCGGAAGCGCTTGTGAAGGGGCTCGCGGATAGCGAATGGCGGGTCCGGGAGATCGCGGCCGAAACCATCGGCAAGATCGGCTGTACCGAAGGAATCGACGGCCTGATCGGTGTTCTGGACGATGCGTACTGGCAGGTCAGGGTCCAGGCCATCCGGAGCCTCGGCAAGCTTGGCGTCGCGCGTGCGGTTCCGCTCATCGCTCCTGCCCTGGAACATTCGATCAGCAACCTGCGCAAGGATGCCGCCGCGGCGCTTGGCGAAATCGCCGATTCCGTTGCACTGCCGTATCTGGAGAAAGCCCTGGAAGACCCGGATCCGGATGTTCGCAAGAATGTTCGCTGGGCAATTGGAAGGATCGCAGCGGCGTAGTGCCCCCATAACATTTCGGGGCGTCGCTTGCGGTTGGAGGGATACCGATGACTCCTGTATCCGGAGCCCTGCGCACGCAGGTCGAACCGGCCACCGAACCGAAGAAGCAGCCGCTGTATCTTCAGATCCGAAACAGCCTGCGCGACCGTATTATTGGCGGCGCTTATGGAGTCTCGGAAAAACTACCGTCGGAACATGATCTGATGGACCTGTTCGGCGCCAGCAGGGTCACCGTTCGCCGCGCTCTCACCGGCTTGCAGGACGACGGCCTGATCGTGAGCCGTCGGGGTGAAGGATACTTTGTCACACGACCCGCCGTCGTGCAGGACCTCGGGCGGCTGCAGGGCCTCGCCGAAGCCGTCGAACAGTCCAGCCATATCGTACGCTCGGCAGTCGTCTCGGCGCGCGAGGTCGCCGCTGACGCCTCCGTGGCCGATGCACTCGACCTCGATATCGGTACGGTCGTTTTCGAACTGAAGCGAATCCGGTACCTGAATCAAAACCCGTTATCCTTCGACATCAGCTATTTTCCCCTGCCGCTCGGCCGGAAACTGTCCGAATGCGACCTGTCGGCGAACGACGTCTATGCACTGCTGGGCGACCTGCTGGATGACGACCTTGGCCATGCGGATTTCCTGATCGATGTCGCGGAAGCCAACGACGAAATCGCCGGCGCGCTTGGCCTGGCGCCAGGCCGGCCGGTCATTCACGTCACGAGGGTGGCCTATATGAAATCCGGCAAGCCGGTGGATTTCGAATACCTGTACGGCATACCGAACGCCTATCGTTTCAAGGTTCTGGTGCCCCGTTGGTAAACCGGTTCAGGATAGCCGCATCGGCGATCGTCGTCCTGCTGACCGTATTTTCCATCGCGGACCGGCCACTGGCGGAAGGCCTTCCGCTCGTCGAATTCCCGGAAAAGCCGCAGGCGCCGCCACTCAGCCTGTCGCTCCTGAACGGAGACACATTCGATATCGGATCGTATCGCGGCCGCGTCGTCGTCGTAAATTTCTGGGCGACATGGTGCGCGCCCTGCCTTAAGGAAATGCCGGTATTCGAGAAGGCCTGGTCGACCCTGCGTCAGGAAGGCATCGTGCTTGTCGCGGTGAATCTTGGCGATACGCCGGAGAAGATCCAGCGATTCCTGAAACATCGGCCCGTGACATTTCCAGTCCTGGTGGATATCGAGTCGGATACCTTCGACCCCTGGCAGATTCAGAGCCTGCCGACGACCTATGTCGTGGGACCCGATGGACGCATCCATTACGGCGCCATCGGCGATCGGAAATGGGACTCCCCGGCCATTCTGGATACGATCAGAAAGCTGCGCTGACCCGGGTTTCCATACGCTGGAATTTTGGCAAACAGGAACGCATTCGGCCATCGGACACGGCGGAGCGGCGGTACAATCATGCCCGTTTCCGGCCCCCTCGCCGGGACACTTGTCTTTATATGGCGCACCGGGTCTGACCAAGAATTAACACCCCATTCGCAAATGTGCCGAGAATTTGAGCAGGTTCGGTACACGCGCAAGATTCTCAATGTCATTGCTCAGTTCCTATTATTTAAAGATTCCATGTGCTTGCCTTTGATTTTCGGGTTGCTTCAATCGGTTGGCACGCCGCTCGCAGACCTTATTGGCAAGGGTAATACAAGGCGTATCACCCGACACGGGTAAGGAGGCGTAGCGATATGTACAAATCACGCATCTTGATCGCTGCGGTGGGTGCCGTCGGGCTTGCGCAATTCGCGCCGGTGGCAGTTATCGCCGAGGAAATAAACATAGGCGTCGGGCACCAGAGCATGTGTACCGACACATATACGGCAGGCATTATCGTCAAGGAACTTGGCCTGCTCGACCAGCAGCTGGCCGAACTGGCGAAGACCGAAAAATACAAGGATGCCACGTTCAATGTCCGTTGGGCGGATTACAGTTCGGGCGGACCGATCACCAACCAGATGCTGGCGAACAAACTGAACATCGGCGTCATGGGCGATTATCCGCTCATCGTGAACGGCGCCAAGTTCCAGGAAACCGAAAGCCTCCGGACGCTCTATGTCGCCGGTACGGGCTATAACCTGAAAGGGTCGGGCAACGCGGTCGTCGTTCCGGTTTCGTCGTCGATTTACAAATTCGAGGAACTGCGCGGCAAGGAAATTTCCGTTCCCGTCGGCAGCGCCGCCTGGGGCATGACCCTGAAGGCGCTTCAGGATGCCGGAATTCCGAGTTCGGAAATCACCATAAAGAACCAGAGCCCGGCTGTCGGCGCCGCCAATATCGCCACGAGCAAGATCGACGCCCATGCCGATTTCTGTCCCTGGTCCGAATTGATGGAGTTCCGGGGTACGGGCCGCAAAATCTATGACGGCAGCGAAACAACTATTCCCTACCTCCACGGCGTCGTCGTGCGCCAGGAACTGGCCAGGGAATATCCCGAGGTCGTCATTGCCTTCCTCAAGGCGGTGATTGATGCCGGCGACTGGGTTCGCGAAGACCCGATGCGGGCCGCGGAAAACCTGGAAAAATGGACCGGTGTCGAAAAGGAGGTCCAGTACCTTTATTTCAGCAAGGGTGGCCACCTGACCCTCGAACCGACAATCAAGGAGAAATGGGTCGACGCGTTGAAATTCAATCACGGCGTGCTCGCCCGCGAACAGCAGGTCCCGCCACTCGATTTCAACGAATGGATTACCGATACCTATATCCGGGCGGCCTACAAGGAAAAGTCGCTCGACTACGAAAAGGACCTCGCGGACATATATGACCCGGAGGTCGAGAATGCCGATCTTCCACTGGAAATCTGGCACGCCAAGGATGGCATCAAGACCTATGCAACCATTGGCGAATTCCTGAAAGCCGTCGCGGAATTCCGAACGGTCGCGCAGAAACTGAATGCGACCTACGTCTACGACAAGGCGACCGGGCTGAAGCTGTTCGGCAAGATGGCGTTCTATGTTCAGGGCAAGGACGGCGCCATGACAGCCTTCCTGCGTAAGCAGGACGCCGATGCCTATGCCGGCACGATCGGCGGCAAGGTCATCGGGTTTGAAGAAGCCGTCGGCATGACAACCGGATAAACGTCGCTGCCAGTCTTGTTACGGCGGGAGATACGGCTATCTCCCGCCGCTTCGCGGTAGAGGAAAAAGGGAACCGAATGTCTGCACAACAAAGCGCATCGCGTATCAGCCAGGTCCATCCTGACGCAACGACACCTGATCAGGCGGTGTTATCGACAGGCGCAGCTGCCGATCCGGTTGCCGTCAAAGCCACCGCTTCTGAACCGTTTCAGGTCCCGCGGGCCGCCAAACGCTGGTCGATACGCATCGGGGCGCTGGTGATCGCCGTCGCCTTCTGGCATCTCCTCACCGAATACAATTTCAACTACATCATGAATTTTGCAAACGTGCCCGATCCCGCGGCTGTTTTCATTGCCTTCCTTGAACATATCCAGACGTCGGAATTCTATATTCATATCGTTGTCAGTATTAAACGTATCCTCATTGGCTATGGCTTCGCGGTCGTTATCGGCATCGTCATCGGGCTGCTGATGGGCCGCTCGAAGCTGGCCGAAGATTTCTTCATTTCCTATATCGAGGTCCTGCGGCCCATCCCCGCCGTTGCCTGGATTCCGATGGCGATCCTCATGTGGCCGACGGAAGAATCCAGCATCATCTTCATTACGTTCCTCGGCGCACTTTTCCCCATCGTCCTGAACACCGCGCTTGGCGCGGAACAGACACCCGCCGTGCTGGTCAGGGCGGCGCGCTCGCTGGGCGCCAGCAACATGGAAATTTTCTGGCATGTGGTCATTCCATCGTCGCTACCGAGCATCGCGGCGGGCCTTTCCATCGGCATGGGCGTCTCCTGGTTTTCGCTGCTGGCCGGGGAAATCATCAGCGGGCAATACGGCATCGGGTACTTCACCTGGGCAGCCTATTCGCTGATCGAATACGACAACATCGTCGTCGGCATGCTGGTAATCGGCGGCCTTGGCACGCTTTCAACCTATCTGGTGCGCCTGGCGACAAAACCGTTCCTGCGGTGGCAGGCACTGGAGAAACACTGATGAACGCAATTGCGAGCGGACTGAAACAGGCCGTCCGGGAACGCCCCTGGGTATGGGGCGGCACCCTGACAGGCTTTGTCGTTGTCTACTATCTCGGGCTCCTCGCCACGATGCTGGTCCGGTTCGGCAACATTCCGAACTATGTGACGGTTTACAACTGGCCCCGGAATGTCTGGCACATCCTCACCAGCACGCCGTCGCTGTCGGACGCGGTCGGGATCGTCAGCGAGGAATGGCTGCTGGAGATCGGCTACATGAATTACGACTATGGCAACGGCATCTCCGAATGGGCCATGAATGTCATACCGCCGAAGCTGTTCATCATCCTGATCGTCGCCGCGCTGGTCGCCAGCTTCGTTGTCCTTTTGATGCGGCCGAAGAAATCCGCCTGCGCTGCGGGTCCCAGGACGAATGCGGTCGCTGCCTCCGTATCGGGCGGCGCAGCCCTTGTCGGGCTGAGCAGCGCCACACTGAGCTGGGTGGTGTGCTGCGCGACCCCGACATGGGTCGTCAGCCTTGCCATGATGGGGATGAGCACCTCCCTCGCGCTATGGCTGGAGCCGCTTGGCGACGTCATGACAGTCGGCGGTTTTCTCCTTCTTGTCATCCCCGTTTGCCTGCTGGCCCGGCGCCGTACCGTTCCCGCCGGCGATGGCTCCGCAACATTTTCAACCCAGACCGCATAGAAACAGGAAACGTCATGCTGGAACCCGTTTCGAACATTGAGACGATCATCGCCGCAAAGCCCGTCAGCGATATATCCAAGGGCCGTATCGTCATCGACGATGTCAGCATCGTTTTCGGCAAGGGAAAATCCGAAAACCGCGCGGTCGAGAAAACCCATCTGACCATCGAGCCGGGCGAATTCGTCTGCATCCTCGGCCCGTCGGGTTGCGGTAAATCGACCCTCCTGAATACCGTGGCGGGGTTCATCGAACCGACGACGGGGCGTGTCCTGATCGACGATGACGAGGTCAGGGAACCGGGGCCGGACCGCGGGATGGTCTTTCAGCAATACTCCCTGTTTCCCTGGAAGACGGTCCTGGAGAACGTCGCCTTCGGGCCGCGACTTGCGAAACACAGCGATACCGAAGCGGTCCGCACCGCCAATTCGTTTCTTGCCATGGTCGGCCTGAGCGCCTTTGCCAACCGTTATCCCGAGGAATTGTCGGGCGGCATGAAACAGCGTGTCGGCATCGCCCGTGCGCTTGCCAATTATCCGAGTGTCCTGCTGATGGACGAACCGTTCGGCGCCCTCGATGCCCAGACACGGGTCATGATGCAGGAAAACCTGCTCAAGATATGGTCCCAGTTCCGCAACACGGTCCTGTTCATTACCCATGATGTGGATGAGGCGATCTTTCTGGCGGACCGGGTCCTGGTGATGAGCGCCAGCCCGGGGCGGATCATCGCCGATATCACTGTGTCCCTGGAACGGCCGAGAGACGTTGAAATCGCCACCGAGGAAGAATTCATCGCGATCAAAAAGCGCTGCATCGATGCCATTCGGGCCGAAACGCTGAAAGCGTTCGAACAGCAGAATAGGAACTAGGGGCCACGATGCCTGCCGCCGGGAAAACCCTCCTGCTCGTCGCTGCGCTGATTCTGATTGGCGGCGTCGCCATTGCGGGAAGTGTCGTCCTGCAGCGCGATGGCGGCATTCCGGACGAACTGGCCGATATCGCCCTTGCAGCGCCTGTCCCGATTGATGCCGTGTCGCTGGCCGATGCAAACGGATCCGTCGTCGTCCCCGCGACCGCCCGGGAAAAATGGACGCTGCTGGCGCTCGGTTTCACGCATTGTCCCGATGTCTGCCCCTTCATGCTGGGCAACCTGGCAGAGGTCGAAAACCGGATGCGGGAAAGGCTGGGTCCGGCGCAACAACCGCAATTCGTGTTTCTTTCCGTCGACCCCGCCCGGGACACCCCGGCACTGCTGGCGGAATATGTCGCGTTTTTCAGCGATGATTTCGTGGGGCTGACCGGCCCGAAAAGCGAGATTGACCGGATCACGAAACAACTCAGCGCTTTCTACCGGCTCGGCCCCAAAGACAGCGACGGCGATTACGGGGTCGATCACAGCGCGGAAATCTTCCTGATCGACCCGAAGGGCCGCCTGTTTGGAAAGTTCCAGCCCCCGCTCGACCCGGACGACACAACGACGAAGTTTGAAAAGGCGCTGCGGTTTTTCGAGCAGTCGGAAACATAGGAAAACAGGAGATACCAAGATGCCATCGTCCCGTCCGAAGCGTTATCTGTCCATGGCTGTCGGCCTGTATGCATTTGCCTCCCTGTCGGCATTCGCCGGGGAAATGCCGATGGTGTCCGATGCATGGGTCCCCCTGGCCCCGAACGGCGCGAAGATGCATGCCGTCTATCTGACGCTGCACAACAGCACCGCTGCGGAGGCCAGTGTCGTTGGCGCGGACAGTCCCCAATACATGAATGTGGAAATCCACCACTCCCGGATCGTCGACGGCGTCGCGACGATGACCCGGCAGGATCAAATCACCCTGCCTTCCGGCGGCATGCTCGAAATGGCGCCAGGCGGATTTCATCTGATGCTCATGCATCCGAATGCGGCTTTAAAGGAAGGCGATGCCGTCGATATCAACCTGCATATGGCCAAGGGCGGAACGCTGTCGTTCAAAGCCATGGTCAGGAAGTCCAGCGGCATGTCGCATGGCGGCCATTCCGGCCACAAGATGAACTGAAGGATGATGCAGCCCCTGTTCCTCGCGATCGTCGTTGCGGCGTCATGGCCGGCTGTGATCCTGGCCGATATGATCGATACCAGCGGCATGCAGCCATGGGAAACCTGCGCCATGTGCCATGGTCTTGACGGAATCAGCCGCATGCCGAAGTTTCCCCGCCTGGCGGGCCAGCCGGAGCGCTATCTCGTCAAGCAACTCGAGGACTTTCGCGCCAAGCGCCGCCAGAATGACGACAGCGTCATGGCTGACAATGCGGGGCTTCTGGCGGCGTCGGAAATTGCTGTCGTCGCCCGGCATTTCAGCAGTCAGGCGGCGCCGGAACCCATCGTCCCTGCCGCCGATACGCATTTTCCCTCGGGCGCGAAGATCTTTCATCACGGCGATCCCGCCCGGGACCTGCCCGCCTGCGCAGGCTGCCACGTCGATGGCGCGGATCCGGGGCGCTATCCGCACATCACGGCCCAGCATCCGGATTATATCGCAAAACAGCTGCGCGATTTCCAGACCGCCAGCCGGACAAACGACCCCGAAGGTGTAATGCGGTCGGTCGCCGCGAAACTTTCCGAGCACGAAATCGAGGCTGTCGCCACCTACGCCGCCAGCCGGCCACGCCAACAGCGGAGACAACCATGAAAGATACTCCCGCAGGGCTTCCCAAAAGCTCCGACGATCCCGCATCGGCGCTCTATCTGACCGAAACACTGGTCGACATTACGGAGCGTCCGAATTTTCTGGCGCGCCTTTCGGGCGACGAGTATCGACGTGTCCGCGATGTCGGCTACGATATTGCCGTATCCGCCCATCAACAGGTTTTCGCCCAGGGCGACGCCCATGACGGCATCTATGTGATCGAAAGCGGGAGCGTGCGAACCTTCTATCATGGCCCTTCGGGGCGGGAATTGACGCTGGCCTACTGGACGCCGGGGCATTTCGTTGGCGGGCCGGAAATCTTCGGCGGCGGATATCACATGTGGTCGGCCACGGCCATGACGGACAGCCGGCTGCTCCATCTGCGGGGCGCGTCATTACGGCGGTTGATGGCGGAATTGCCCGGCCTTGCCGCTGGGCTCGTCGAAGGGCTGGTGTTCAAGGGCAAGTGTTATTCAGCCCTGGTGCAGATGCTGGGAACACGCTCTGTCCTGCAACGGCTGGCGCAGCTGTTGCTGACCCTGTGCGAACTGGATGGCGCGCGGATACCGAAAGGCACCCTTATCGACCGTTCCCTCACCCATGAGGAACTCGCCAACATGGTCGGCGCCACCCGCCAGTGGGTTACCGCCTCGCTGGACCGCTTCCAGAAGCAGTCCCTGCTGGCGATTGACGGGCGCAGGATCGTGGTCCTGGACCGGCATCGTCTCGAACGCATTGCCGATTGCTGAAACCTTTGGGTCGAGAGGACGTTTTATTCGAGGGGACAACAAATGCTGCGGATCATCGGGCCGGCCTGTCAGGTGGTCATGACCTTGACATCGGCGCTCAACATATAGCCGACATTCCGGATCGTCTTGATCAGCGCCGGACGTTTCGGGTCGCGTTCTATCTTCCGGCGCAGCCTGCCGATCTGGACATCGATGCTGCGGTCGAATGCTTCCGATTCCCGTTTTCGCGCGAATTCAAGCAGTTGATCCCGGCTCAGGACCCGGTTGGGGTGTTCCATGAACGCCGCCAGCAGATCGAATTCACCGCTGGTCAGTTCAACCGGCCCGCCATCGCCCGATAGCAGGACCCGCCTGTCGCCATCGAGGGTCCAGTCGGAAAACCGGTACACACGCCGGGGCGCGGACACAGTCCCTGAATTTCCATTGGCGTCCTTCGAGGGCGAAGCGGGTTTTCCATTCTGGGTTGTCTCACTTCGCCGTAACACGCTACGAACACGCGCCAGCAATTCACGAAGATGAAACGGTTTGACAATGTAGTCGTCGGCGCCCACTTCCAGCCCGGCCACGCGATCGACGACATCTTCCTTGCCGCTGATCATTACGAGGCCGATGGCCGGATAATTCCGGCGAAGTTCCCGCGCCAGTGTCAAGCCGTCTTCGCCCGGCAACTTCAAATCCAGCAGGATAACATCCGGAATCCGATCGGCAATGAGACTGCGCATGGCATCGCCATCGCTCGCCTCCGCGACGGAAAAGCCTTCTTCAGAAAAATACTCCTGAACGATATCCCGGATATCGGCATCGTCATCAACGACAATAATATAAGGACTGTTCGATGTCATTTTCAGTGCTACAACCTGCAATTGAGAATGAATACGGTTAACATAAGCTCATACTGCAAAAGTCTGTCTCTTCTTCTACCTTTTTCCCCCGGCTCCCACAATCACCCAAAGATATCTAAACCTGTGCGTGATATTCCTTTGCGGACTGCCGGGCGGACCTGGCGAGGGCCCGGTGCACGGTGCCGACCAGCACCGCCTGGTGAAACGGCTTGGCCAGGAAAAATGCGCCCTCGACCGCCGCCTCCTCGCCCTGCAGCATCTTGCGGGGAAAGCCGGAACAGAAAATAATCGGCACGTTCGGCCGCGCCGCGCGGGCCGCGCGGGCGACATCCGTGCCGCCGGAATTGCCCGACATGACCATATCCGTGAAAATCAGGTCATATTCGTTACCCGCCCGGATCAACTCTATGGCGGCATCGCCACTGGCCGCCGTTTCCACCCGGCAGCCAAGGTCCAGCAGGGCGGACAGGACAACTTCCCTGACCTCGTCATTATCATCGACGAGCAGAACCAGTTTGTCTTCCTCGCTATCCCTGCGTTCCGGAATTTGCCATGTTTCCCCACGCGCCGGCAGGGGCTTGTCGGTCGTCGGCAGAAATATGCGAATCGTGGTCCCCTTACCGGTTTCGGAGTAAATATTGACGTCGCCACCGGATTGCTTGACGAACCCATATACCATGCTGAGTCCCAGGCCGGTTCCATGGCCTTCCGGTTTCGTCGTAAAGAACGGATCGAATACCTGGGAGAGAATGTCGGGCGAAATCCCTTCCCCGGTATCGCTGATGCTCAGACATATATATTCACCGGGCGGAATCTCCGTTATCCCGCCCTGACGCGCGTCCTCGAATTCGGAGAGCGCCGTCTGGAAGTGCAATTTGCCGCCTTCCGGCATCGCGTCACGCGCATTGATAGCGATATTGAGCAAAGCCGTTTCCAGCAGAATAGGATCCAGTTCGGTGGGTGGCAGGTCGTCTGCCAGATCGAAGGTAATGTCGATATCGTCGCCCAGCGTCTCATAGAGCTGGTTCATGCCGTTCAGCAGGGTATTAATGTCGATAACCACCGGATTCAGCGGTTGCCGGCGGGAGAATGCCAGTAGTTGCTGGGTCAGCGCCTGGCCGCTGAAGGCGGCGCTGATGGCCCGGTCTAGACGCTTCTGTGCGCTTTCATTGCCCTGAATCCGCCTTTCCAGTAACTCCAGATTGCCGACAATCACGGTCAGCAGATTGTTGAAATCATGCGCGACCCCCGCGGTCAACGCGCCGACGGCTTCCATTTTCTGCGCATGCACCAGCATCTCATCCTGCATGCGCGCTTCGGTAACGTCTCGGGCCTCCATGATAATCTGGCGGATCGGGCCGCCTTCCTCGCGGATCGATTTCAACGAAAAATCGATTGTGGTTTGCTGGCCGCCGACGCCGTGCACCACAAATTCTTCCCGCACGAAGTTACCTTCCGATGCCCTCAATACGGCGGTCTGCAGACGTTCCTGTACGGCGGAATCATTTTCAAAAATGGGTAGCAGCCAGATGGACATTGACTGTATTTCATTTTCTGACAAACCCGCATAGGCGCGGAGGGTCTGGTTTGCCTCAACGATTTTTCCGTTCAGATCCAGCGCGGCAATGAACTGAAATGTCTGGTCGAAAACAGCCTGCCAGACCTCCTTCGTATTGAGGAATTCATGCACCCGCTTTTCGGTTTCCCGGGCACCATGGGACCGAAACACCAGTGTGGCGACGACCCATACCAGGACAATTTCCAGGGCATGATTGATATGTGCCCCGGCGCCCGCTCGTTCCATGACATCGAATGCGCCGACGACGGCGATGCCAATGGTCGCCATCGTCGCCAGGACCAGTGCGGCGGTGGCCCTGTGCGCAGCGAGGCCAAGCAAGGGAACTGCCGCATGACCTATTCCCACCGCCACCATGCCGGAAAGCCAGTAATCGCACACGGAAACACCGGCAATCAGAACGACGCCAAGACAAAATGGTACGACATCGTGGTGGTTTGATTGCAACGGTTTGATCACAACTGGCGGAGATAACGACAACGAACAACGACTCCTTTATCGCCTGCGCAGCTAAATCAAGCTGGTGACGTACTTTTGCGGAACTGCCCCCCTGCGTGGGCGTTAATTTTTCGATTATAGCAGGATCCCCGGCATCTGTCCCGATGCATGCCGCCGGCACCGCGGCGATGTCGTTATGTTGCTATGGCGCCCCCCAGACGTGACGAAAACAGAGCCTGATGAATTGGCGACCGTTCAGTATCGATGAGGCCCTGACCGATCCGAAGCGTGTTTTCGGTTCGCCGGAAAACGTTGTTTCGGATCCGCGGCTCGACCGGTCGTCGAAGCTGGAAATCCTGCGACGATGGCAGAGCCGGACCCGCCAGGCTACCGGGCGCAGGGACGCCACAAGCGATGCAGCCGCCCTGCGGTATCGCGTACAATGGGCGATCAATCACCTGCAACAAACCGGCAAACGCTCAATTTGATCGCGTCGCGAGCGAGTGAAACAATTTTCTGCCGGAAAAGGGGCGCAATAGAGGCAACAGACGTTACGCTGCCACATTGTAACCGCGTCCGCCTTTAATGCGCCACAATCCGGTGACGGCTGTTACAAAATTTACCCGATTGTTTCGCTGGCGACATTCGCCAGTCAAATCCGCCGCCTAGATTCGCACCATCAAGACGTCGATGCGCCCCTTGAGGCCAACACGAAACTGATTGGAGCGAAAAATGAACGAAGTCGCACAACGGATCGAAGAACATGTTCCCTCCCTGCAACGTTACGCGCTGGCGCTTTGCCGAAATGCCGCCGCTGCGGATGACCTGGTTCAGGAGTGCGTCGTTCGGGGCCTGACCAAAGCCCATCTGTACCAGTCCGGCACCAACCTGCGGGCCTGGCTGTTCACGATCATGCATAACCTTCACGTCAGCGACCTGCGACGAAACGGCAAATGGAAACAGCCCGCCGACCCCGACGCCGCCTTGGACAACCTGTCCGTATCGGCGTCCCAGCCCGCCACGGTCATGCTCCGGGCCGTCAGCAGGGCCATGATGGCCCTGCCGGACCTGCAGCGCGTAATCCTGTATTGCGTGGGCGTCGAGGGGAAGTCCTATGAGGAGGTATCCCGGGAATTCGGCATTCCGGTCGGTACCGTCAAATCCCGTTGCTTCCGTGCCAGGGAAGCGGTTCAGAAGCGACTGAGCGAGCCCGGTATGTCGGAAACCCGGCTGTCGCTGGTCGGATAATAACGTCTCCCGGCCATACCGGCAGCGGCCCCCGCTGCCGGTATGTTTCGACCCGAATATAAAAATACGATCCGGACCAGCCTCTGGGCCACGGCGGCGCCGGCGATAACAGGCCTTTGCCCTGTCGCCAGACCGGAACCGCGATGAAAACTAAAGTCAGCTACCTGATTTACAAAATCCGGACCGGTTTCTGGTTCGTCCCCACCGTGATTACGATTGGCGCAATCGTACTTTCGCAGCTCATCCTGATGGCCGACCGGCATTTTCCCGCCGCGCTGTTCGAAAAGCTGGGCGGCCTGTTCCTGATCGGCCCGGAAGCGGCGCGTCTGCTGATGTCGACGATAGCCGGTTCCATGATTACCGTCACGAGTCTGGTATTTTCGCTGACGCTCATCGCGCTCACCATGACGTCGTCGCAATTCGGTCCGCGGTTGTTGACCAGTTTCATGCAGGACCGCGTGACCCAGATCGTTCTGGGCACATTCCTGGCAACGTTCGTCTTTTCCCTGATCACCCTCGGGTCGATACACAAGGCGAATGAAGAAGAAATCGTACCGCATCTGTCGATCGGCACCGCGATGGTCATGGCAATCGGCAGCTTCGGCATCCTGATTTACTTCATCCATCACATCGCCAGCTCCATTCAGGCGGATTCGATCATCGCGAAGGTCGCCCGGGAGCTGGACCAGGCGATCGAGTCACAATTCGAAGCAATCGGTGACGATGGCGACGCGCAGCGGGACAGCATCACCCTCCCCGAGCGGGAAAACCTGGCAGCCGATTCCGCCACCGTCCGCAGCAATCAGGACGGGTATATCCAGGCCATCGACCATGAACGGCTCATGGTCCTGGGAGTCGAGCACAATGTGACAGTGTGGCTGGAATGCCGCGCGGGGCATTTCATCGTGCCCGGTGAACCCATTGCTCTGGTACACCCGGCCTCACGCGCGAATGCGGATGTTGTCGGTGCGGTAGCCGATACGCTGGTTGTGGGGCAGACGCACACCATGGTGCAGGACCTGGAATTTGCGGTGAATGCCCTTGTCGAAATCGCATTGCGCGCCCTGTCTCCGGGGATCAACGATACCTATACGGCCATAGCCTGTATCGACAACATCAGTTCGGCATTGGCAGAGGTCCTGAAGCGGCGACCACCGCCCCCTGCCCTGCTGGACGATGCTGGCTCGGTGCGCGTCATCGTGAACCCGCTGACATTCGGGGGCCTCCTGGCCTCTGCATTCAACGAGATCCGCCAGACCGCGCCGGGTAATGTTTCCGTCGTTATCCGCCTGCTGGAGGCGCTGATCCGGATTGCGCCGTTTGCGACGGAAGCAGAGCAGCAAAACGCCATTTTCAGACAGGCGCAAATGATCGATCGGAGCTTCAGGACCGAAATCGACGAACCGAACGACAGGGACGATATCGAACAGAGATTCAAAAGGCTGGCCGATATACTCGATAAAAATCAGTCTGTTAGGTCGGCGTAAACCGGGAACCCGCTCCCGGGTATTTTCGTTGGTCAAATGAGCCGATACGTGCTCGCACACAACCAGGAGAAGGCTATGAATTGGGAACAGATCAAGGGGAATTGGAAGCAGTTTTCCGGCAAGGCCCGCGAAAACTGGGGCAAGCTGACGGATGACGAGGTCGACCAGATCGGAGGTCAACGCGATCAGCTGGTTGGCAAGGTTCAGGAACGTTACGGCGTCGCGAAAGAAGAGGCCGAGAAACAGGTCAGTACCTGGGAGCGCAAACTGTAGCACTCCGTAACACGCCGCCGTATTACGGCTGCGACATTTTTGGAAACCGTCCCGGGCAATCCCCGGGACGGTTTTTTCATGCCGACCGGATTACACACAGTATCGGCGTTTATTGTTTTTCAACGAATCACCTATACACGAGGAGGAGACTGAAAGTCTGATCAAGCGGATTGTTTGCGGCGGGGTGGGGGCATGCCTGTTAGGCGTTATTTTCTTAAAATGGCGGCATTGGGGATATTGGGGCTGGCGTTCGTCGCCTCAATGGCCTCCTCCGCCCTGGCCGGGGACGCCGCTCAAAACGACGGTTATGCGCTTCTGTCGCTGGACGGTCGCCATGTAAAATGGGGCGAGGACCGGTTCGGGTTCCCGGCAACGGTGCGATATGCCTTTGTGCAGACCCGCACTTCCCGGACAGGCGGCCGCAATTGCCGGGAGATGCGGCCCTTTCCGGCGCATTTCGGCAGCGGCAATGTTTCGTTCGCGAATGCGTCTTCCGAAATACGCACCGCTCTTTCCGCCTGGAGCACTGCCGCGGCGATCCAGTTCGTGGAGGCAACCGATCCCGATACGGTGGATTTCCTGATTGGCGTTCAGGCAAAACCGTCGGGTATCGCCTATGCGGATGTGGTGCGGGCCTCCAGCCGACATGCGGCGCCGGCCCCTGCGCCGATTCGACATGCGGCAATCTGCTTCAATCCTGAACTCGCATGGAAAACGGACTTTGACGGCGCCAGCGGATCGTTCGATCTCCGCTATGTTGCGATGCATGAAATCGGACATATCCTCGGTCTCGACCATACGGGCGCCCGGGATAATACGGTCATGAGCTTCCGGTACCGCGAGAACTATCGCCTGCCGCAA
Organism: Alphaproteobacteria bacterium; assembly: GCA_040905865.1. Taxonomy (NCBI): domain Bacteria; kingdom Pseudomonadati; phylum Pseudomonadota; class Alphaproteobacteria; species Alphaproteobacteria bacterium. Next base: position 3,767 of record JBBDQU010000024.1, on the reverse strand, counting down.
CCGGGCGATATCGCGGGGATCCGGTTCCTGTACGGACCGGCGCCTGTACTCGCTGCCATCGGAATCGCCCCCGATCCCGTTCACAAGCAGGATTGCGCCGCCGTCTCGCTACACAAAAAAACGGCGGGACATCGTGCCCCGCCGTTCCCGCTGCCAACCGGCATCGATCGCGTTGCGATCACCGGCTGCGCCAATGTCAACGCTGGTTCCACGTCGTCTCGTCGTACTTCGGAAGCGCCTTGAGCTGCTCCTTGTTCATGTTGACGGATACGCGCAGGTCGTCTGTACTGCCCCGCTGCTGGTGGATTCTCGCCTTGTCCAGGTCCATGGAGACGGAATGACCGCCCATACCCAGGAATTCACCGACAGACAGGATCAGCATCGTCCGACCGTCGAGGACAACAAGATCCTCGACCTCGCCAATCGTCTCATTCTGCGCATTTATCACTTCTGAACCGATCAGGTTGCTCGCTTTCATCCCGCGCGCATCAACCCATTCGGTATTGGACGCGGTTTCCATGCGCCTGTCGAGATAGGCAGGGTCGACAAACGCAGTGCGGCGCTGGTCGGGACGTTCATACCTGTACTCCGGCAGGGCCGTCATTTGTTCCTTGTTCATGCGGGTCCGAATAGCGCCGCCATCGCCGCTGAGCGTCAGTTCATTCCAGTCGAGGGCGACTTCGCGTTCGCCTATACCGAGGAATCCGCCGACGCCGACGATGACCGCGGCAACCTCGCCGGATTGGTCGATAATCACAGATTCAATATCGCCGATGGATTCGCCGCCCGCGTTCGTGACATTCCTGCCGACCAGATCGTCGGCCTTTACGCGCATCTGGGCGGCGCCGGTAGCGTTGCTGCCTCTGGTGGCGTCAGTAGCGTTAGCACCCCTGGTAGCGTCAGACGCGCCGGCCCCTCTGTTAGCGTCAGTAGCATTGGTAGCATTCGTGTCGCTTGCGGCGCTGGGGGTCTTTCCTGTCGCACGCGTTTCATTGTCGGCGAAAGCCGGCGCGGCCATGATGGCCATGGCGCTTACCGCGGTAATTAAACTCGTCTTGAAGGATTTCATGTCGAGACTCCTTTGGTTTTAGTGTTTTTCCGACCGTTGCAAGCCGTACATTGCCGCTCAACCGTCGCGTCAATCCTCCTGACGTCAAATCGGCTGCGTTTTCAAATCAACGGCGAGCGCATGCGAAGGTTCCCGAGAATTTCGCGATCCGGCGGCGGATTCGGAATACGGCGCGCCTTCTTTCGACGGCCTTGCTGTGAAACCTTTTTTGGCCCTGACAGTTAACGCAATTACAAGACACGGGAACTCGAAAGGAACCGAACATGACCATTTCTTTTTCTCAAAGACTCAGAGCGGGCATGCTCGCATTCGGCGTCATCGCCGCGCCCGCAATGATGTTGGGCGGATGCGAGGAGCAAGGGCCGGCGGAACAAGCCGGCGAGGCAATTGACGAAGGCGTTCAGGACACCAAGCGCGCCGTCGAGGACGCGAAGGACTGACCTTCTTTCCGGCGGGAGCCGTCAGGGGCCAAAGGTAGCCCAGAGCGTTACGGTATATCGGGCGCCATTACGGGAAGCATCGTGGCCGGTTATCGCGCGCCGGCGCCTGAGTCTTCCCCCAGATGCCGGCACGGACTGGGCTGGTCGTCGCCCGGATCGAGGAAGGGCAATAACGCCGCCACGGGCGTCAACAATACCCCAAGCGCCGCGGCAATGCCCACCTGGGCGGCAATATCGGACTTGTCCGGCTGCACGGTCGGATTGCGGAATGTCCCTTCAACCAGCCATGTAGAGCGCACGGTAGCGGCGCTTGCGTCACGCGGATGTGGCTCCAGGGACAATGCAAGAGTCTCTGTCTCCAGATCGATCTCCCCTTTACCGAGGATGAGGGTGTCCTCGGTATCTACCGCCAGGGTCCGGGCCTTCATCACGCCATCCACAATATCGAAATCCATGATGACGCAGCGGACGGGGACGGTTTCAGCCGTTTCCTCACCGGTAACGGCAACTGCCAGGGCCTCGACAATATCGAGGCCGGCGATTTCGACCAGAAGAGCGCCAATCCGCCCTTCCGACATGGCCACGCGCAACTCGCCGTCGGCGCCGGCCAGCGCGCGATGCATGGAATTGCCTGTAGCCTGCAGCGATAGAATGCCGCCCATGACCCCAACAGCGTCTTCGGCATCGCCCAGGTCGTCCGCGAATGTCTGCAGTACTTTCGCCAGCGGAAGCCGGGTCACTTCCATGGATACCTTGGTCGCAACCGGCTCATCGGAGGCATCCACGGTAATGTCGGCTTCCAGCGTCCCGCTTCCCATACCGAATTTGAGCGGCTGAAGTTCGAGAACGCCCTCCCGCAACGACAATGCAACCGACAGGTCGTCTATGGGTAAACTCTCGGTCTGCACGCGCCCGGCGCGGTATTGAAGCATCGCGTCTATCGCCCGCATCCGGCTCAGATCGATGGGAACATCCGGGATAACCCTCTCCGATGCGGCGCGGCCGTTGGCGGCCTGCGCTTGCGTTCCTGACGTAGTCTCGCCCTCTGCCGTCTCCGGACCGGCCCCGATAATAGCCCGCAGGTCAACGACATCAAGACGGTCCGACGCGAGGTCCGCCACAACCACGGGACGCTCGCCGCGAAGATTAATGTCAACGTCACCCGCAACATCGCTGTCCCCGACCTGGCCTTGCAGCGCCGTAAAACGCAGCAGCTTGTCGGTCAGGGCGAGACGGCCCTTCAGTTCATAGGGTGGCGTATTGGGAAGTGAAATGCCCGTTATCGGGAACAGTTGAGCCAGATCCGGCCCTTTCAGATGAATACCGGCTATCGTATCCCAGCTCTTGAAGCCTGCCGTCAGCGTCACATCGGCTTCAAGGCTTGTGTCACCCGCTGCGACAGACGCCGTCAAATGATACGGCACATCCTCGTCCTGCAGGGTCGGCACGGAATCGCCTGTAAACTGAACGGTCAGGGAACGATCCTTGATGCTGCCTTCTCCCGTCAGCTTGATGCCCCGGGCGCCGGTTTCCGCCTGTCCGCTCGCCACATCAACCTGAAAGTCAAAGCTGGCGTCGTTTGCGTCGTCAACCACGCGGATATGGCTGTCTGCGATGATCAGGGCGTGAATAACCGGAAATTCATCCCGCTCCGTCGTCTCCTCGCTGTCGTCTGCTCCGGCAAAATCCCAGTTCGTCGTACCGTCTTCCAGCCTGCGCAGGTTGAGATCCGCCTTAATGACCCGAATGACATGAAAGGCGACCTGCAGCTTCAACAACTCCGATCCGTCGAGTTGCAATTCCAGCGATTCAATCGTCAGGAATTCCCGTCCTTCATCGCTATCGATACCGGCGATAGCGATATCCGTCAGGGTAAAATACGGATCCCACCCGATCGAACCGTCAAGACCGCCTATCGTAACCGACCGGCCGAGACGCTCGGAAGCGGCTTCGGCCAGGAGTGTGCGGGGGATGTCGGACCGCCAGACCAACCATGCCGCGACGCCCAGCCCAATGACGGCGACCAGGGTAATACCAATGAAGATCAAAACTTTACGAGGCATGAGGTGCATACTCCCGTTGTGGCCTGGGCGACCTGCCCGGCACGGCGCGCAACGGGCATGCCCGGGGAACGCAGGAACATGACACTGGTTCCAGGGTGATCGGCGGGCTGAAAATCTGGAACGTCGGGTGGAACCCGACGCCAGACCGCTGACAAACCCCTCGCCTTTGGTGAGGGGTTTGTGATTCAATGCGGG